>JAKFXW010000027.1 GCA_021731185.1 Gallionellaceae bacterium | reverse complement strand
ACAGTTGAGCGTATCGCCATTATGACCGCACTAAATATTGCACATGAGTTGCTAACAACTCGCCTTGGCGCAGGTTTTGACATGGGTGAGTTTAAGCGTAGAATGACCCACATGCAGGCAGTTATCGACGCGACGCTCGCGGAGCAAGATGACCTGTTCTAGTTTGTCCCCTGCAGTGTTCGTCAGACTCATAATTCTTAGAACCAATAAGCGTAGCTTAGGTTGCGACCCTTAATGTTACTGTTGTGAGTGTTCTTCGCGAACATACCTGATGTAACTGGGAACCGACCCACTTGAACCCAGGTTCAAGATATTGAGTCAACGGCACAGGCGGGGGACTTTATTTTAAATGCGGCGCAGAGCAACACTGAGCCGCATTTTCTTTGGCATTCATTTTCACATGATCATTTCAAGGGAGATCATTCAGATGCGCTATTGGTTAATGAAATCGGAACCGGATGATGTCAGCATTGATGACTTAGCCAAGATGCCCAAGCAATCGGTGGCTTGGTACGGAGTACGAAATTATCAAGCACGCAATTTTATGCGCGATCAAATGTCGGTCGGAGATGGTGTTCTATTTTATCATTCGGGTTGCGCCATTCCAGGCATCGCTGGCATTGCGCGTGTGGCCAGTGTGGCCTATCCCGATGCCACGCAATTTAATTCGCGCAGCAAATATTTTGACCCCAAAGCCACGCAGGAAACACCGCGTTGGTTGAACGTAGATGTGCAACTGGTCAAAAAAATTAATCTCATCCCATTATCGGAATTACGCACTCACCCGCAACTAGAGCGTATGCGTATATTGCAGCGCGGCAATCGGCTGTCTATTACTCCTGTTGATCCGGCTGAATGGCAATTTATTGTGGCGCAACTCGCTTCAGCTTAGCCGAACACATAATTAACGAGGTGAATAATTAAGTGGAATGGGTGCTCGCTTATTTACTGCTCGGCGCGCTTGCCGGATTGTTTGGCGGTATGTTTGGCATAGGTGGCGGCACACTGCTGGTCCCCGTGCTGTTTTTATTATTTGAGAAGCAGGGCTTTCATAACGCACACTTGCTGCATTTGGCACTCGGCACATCAATGGCTATCATTATATTTACCGCGCTGGCCAGCTTATGGAAACATCATCAGCATCATGCAGTAAATTGGCGCGTGGTACGCCTGATTACTCCGGGAATTTTATTAGGCACACTGCTAGGCGCATTGTTCGCCACAAGTATTGCACCGCAACCATTAGCAATTTTTTTCGCAGGCTTTGTCTTGTTGGCCGCGCTACAAATTTTATTCAACATCCGCCCCCAGGCAACTCGCCAATTGCCAGGTATAGCAGGCCTTACACTTACTGGTACATTCACAGGTTGGTTAAGCAGCTTGGTTTCTATCGGCGGCGGCACTATCGTTGTGCCATTTTTATTATGGTGTAACGTGCCCTTGCGGAAAGCGATTGGCACATCTGCAGCCATTGGCTTTCCGGTCGCCGTGGGCGGAACAATAGGCTATGTTATAGCCGGACTCAGCGTGGAAAATCTGCCGCTCGCCAGCTTGGGCTTTGTGTATTGGCCAGCATTGATGTGGGTCGCATTAGCTAGCGTATTCACCGCGCCACTGGGGGCAAAAATAACGCATCAAATAGAAATCACGTTACTACGACAACTCTTTGCGATACTGCTGATAGTTTTAGCTGGCAAAATGCTGTTCAAAATTTTTGCCGTGACACCTTAAGGATCGCATTAATGTGTCACGTTATTAACTAGTCGTTTAAATCTTTGCGCTCACGGCGATCCGCTTCGTCTGTGCAATATACTTCCCATCAATAGGCTCAAAACCTGCGGATGCTTATTCAGAGTTTTGTGACACAGCAAGACTAATTGAATTTAAGTTTTTTCCATCACAAGCAAGCTCCGCTTTGCTGGAAATAAAATACTAAACGTACTGCCTTCACCTTCAATACTGGTAATTATCAATTGCGCTTGATGTCTATTTGCTACATGTTTAACAATAGCTAAACCCAGACCCGTACCGCCAGTTTCGCGCGAACGGCTTTTATCCACGCGATAGAATCTTTCGGTTAAACGTGGAATGTGGTCAGGTGAAATGCCGATGCCGCTGTCACGTACGCTGAACACGAGCTGACCATTTTGTTCTTGCCAGCGCAGGAAAATTTCCCCGCCCTTGGGCGTGTAGCGTATAGCGTTGCTGAGCAGATTGCCGAAGGCGCTATGCAATTCGTCATAGCTACCCAGCAGTGACAATTCTGTTTCAATCTCTAATATTATTTGATGTTGCTCGCCGCTGAGTGATAGCCCCTCTTGATGCATGGTGCGTAGCAGTGCGGGCATATCAATGCTTTCGTCCTGCAAGGGATTGTGTGCGTCTTCCAGTTTTGACAGGGTGAGCAGATCATCGACCAGACGTTCCATACGCTGTGTTTGTTCGCTCATCAAGTGCAGTGCACGCCGTGCCATGTCATTTTCCAGGCTGGGCATATCATGCAGTGTTTCAACGAAGCCACTGACCACCGTCAGCGGAGTGCGTAGCTCATGCGAGACGTTGGCAACAAAATCCTGGCGCATGGTTTCTATCCGTTCAAAGCGCGTAATGTCACGACTGATTAATAATTTTCGCGCGTCGCCATAATGAATCAGTTTGATTGACAGCGTTAATCCATGCGGCCGCATACCGCGCATGAACAGCGGTTCGGTAAAGTTTTGCTGAGCGAGGTATTCGATAAATTCTGGTTGACGCACCAGATAAGTAATTTGCTGTCCTACGTCATGTGCATTATTTAAAGCAAAATGATGCTCGGCCACCGGGTTGCACCATTCGATACGATCTGCGGCACTTAGAATAACGACCCCTTCAGGCAAGGCGGAGGTGGCTTGTTCTAAATGTTGCAAGGCCGCGATGCGCTGCTCGCGATCCTTGCGATTATTGTGTATCATTTTTGTAATCTGCGCGAACACTTCCTCCCACAAGCCGCGACCAGTCGGAATAGCACGGTTCTCTGGATCAGTTAACCAATTTTCCAGCAGCAACAGTTGGTATAGATGAAAGGTCAGATAGACCAGTATAAAAAGTGCCAAAAACAATACCGCAACCAGTGCGTCAAATGCAATCCACAAAAAAATGGCAGCGACGAGTAACAAAGATACGGGAAGCAGCATACGCTGCCAGAAATAAACCATGTCTAGCCTTTATAAAAAAAGGGGGGCGGTCATTATCGCTTATACAGTACCTTGCAGTGTATTGATTTGGGCACAATGAATGCAGCTTGCATGGCTACTTGGATAATTTTTGCCAGCACAAACCTAAAGTGGCGCGGAAGAAAATCGATAGCCATTGCTACGCACTGTCTGTATCAAATGATCCATTTCACAAGGTTCTAGTGCTTGACGCAGCCGCCGAATATGCACATCAACTGTGCGCTCTTCGACAAACACATGGTCGCCCCAAACGTAATCCAGTAATTGTGAACGGCTATAGACCCGCTCAGGGTGAGTCATAAAAAAATGCAGTAAACGAAATTCAGTTGGGCCCAAGGGGATAGTTTTTCCGTTACTTTTTATATTGACGCGATGGGTGATAGGCGAAATTTCCAAATCACCCACGATAGTTATTTTGTCGCTCAATTGCGGCGAGCGGCGGCGCAACACGGCGCGAATGCGCGCAATGAGTTCGCGCGGTGAAAAAGGTTTGGTGATGTAATCATCCGCACCTGCCTCTAAGCCGATGATTTTATCTTTCTCATCCGAGCGAGCGGTTAACATGATAATAGGAATGCTGTGTGTGCGCTGATCAGCCCGTAAGCGCTTGGCTAATTCCACACCACTGATTTCAGGCAGCATCCAGTCAAGCAGAATTAAATCGGGCAATTCGCGCTTGATATGCTCCATCGCACTGGTGGCATTTAATGCCTGAATGGGGAGAAAGCCACATTGTGTGATATTAAAGGCGAGCAACTCCTGAATGGCAGGCTCGTCTTCCACCAGAAGGATGGTTGCGGACTTAGATTTCCCACTTTTTAAATTGCTATTCATGGACATAATGGTAGTGCTGAATTATGACAGTTTAATGACAATTGAATGACAGTGGTTTAATCCCGGGCTTTGCCAAGTTGCGGCAGGAGTGAGCCTAACACCATACCCAGCATGCTCATCAGCAATCCAACTAATTGCGGTGGCCACAATCCTTCAGGATAAAAAATTTCGAGGAATATCCAAGAGAAAAATCCGGCGAAAATCGAACAAAGCGCGCCTTGAGTATTGGCACGCTTCCAGTACAACCCGAACACCAACGGAACAAACGCCGTGACTAGCGTGACCTTGTACGCATTGCCTACCATTTCATAAATACTAGAGTCGGACTGCAACGCGAACAGCGTTACGCCAATGGTAAAGCAAACCACCACTATGCGGATGGTGAATAAAAATTGCTGATCACTTTGCGGCGCAATAAAGCCCTTTAAAATATTTTCGGTAAAAGTTACCGAGGGCGCGAGTAGCGTGCCACTGGCGGTACTCATAATGGCGGACAGTAGCGCGCCGAAAAACATTATTTGTGCAAATAGGGGTGTGTGGTTGATGATAATAGTGGGGAGGATGAGCTGTGCATCCCGTTCAATTAAATCGGCCACCATTTTTGGATCAATCAGAGTTGCGGAATAAGCTAAAAAAATCGGAATGAAGGCAAATATAAAATACAGGCTGCCTCCCAGAATTGCGCCGCTCACTGCGATTTTCTCGGTCTTAGCCGACATCACGCGCTGAAACACGTCTTGTTGCGGAATCGAACCCAGCATCATAGTTACCGCCGCACCGATGAAGGCCAGCACATCGCGTGTTTCGAGCTTCGGCCAGAAATTAAATTTATCGGCATTGGCCGCATGGCTGATGACAACCTCTGCCCCACCCGCCATGCCAGCCAGCAGCCATGCCAAATACAACATACCGATAACGATAATAGTCATTTGAAATGCATCGGTCAAAGCCACGGACCACATGCCGCCAAAAATTGTATAAAACAGCACAATGCCCGCGCCAAGCAGCATGCCTTCAGTGGTGGAAAGCGCGCCCTGTGTAACAAAGGAAAAAACCAAGCCCAGCGCGACAATTTGCGCGGAAACCCAACCCAGATAAGAAGCAATAATGGCAAGACTGGTTAACACTTCAACTTTGCGACCATAGCGCTGACGGTAGTAATCGCCTATGGTGAGTAAATTCATGCGATACAACTTAGCGGCAAAAAATACGCCCACCAGAATTAAACACATGCTGGCACCGAAGGGATCTTCAATAATTCCGCCGAGGCCATCTTGCACAAACTTGGCGGAAATACCCAACACTGCCTCCGAACCAAACCACGTGGCGAATACCGTAGCGGTGACTATGTATAGCGGCAGATGCCGACCAGCGACCACATAGTCTTTAACATTGTGTACGCGCGTGGCGGCATACAAGCCAATGCCGATAGAAACAGCTAGGTATAAAACGATGAACCAAATCAGCATAGGTATTCTCCTAATGGGGCGAGAAATAAACAGAGTGAATAGTAAATCATATCAGGCAAAGGCATTAAAATTTGAGCGAAAAAAAGGCTCTCGCCAGAGAGCATTTTTGGTTTAACGATTACAGTGGGCGCGCTCAACAACCAACCTGCGGTTGCACCAAAGGCAGGCAATCCACTGTCCAGCAAGCTGGACGTGGAGTTGACACCGCTGTGAGCTGATTACCTGCTTGCGGTGGAGCCGCGACAAGCGCCGCTCCAAGACTAGCGCCCCAAATGGGCGCGGACACATCGCAGAAATACACATCACGGAAATGTAGAGCATCCATCTTCGTCCACCCGAGGTGGCAGATCGCTTGATCCTGGGGCATTGGGAAGCCGACCTGATCAAAGGCGCGATGAACCAATCCTCTGTGGGCACGCTGGTCAAACGCACCACGCTGATGGTGGTGCTGCCAGGATACCCGATGGCACGGCACAATATGTTTCTTGCGAATAATAAAATAAACAGAAAAATCGGACAGCGGTAACGGAAATTTAATTTAGAGCTTGAAATTTAAATGCTACACCCGTATCATTAGCAGTTCACCCGGTCGAGTGCCAACTCTCGATTAAACATAACCTTATGGTTTTAATTTGTTATGGATATGGGTTAAACAGGTGCATCAGTTGCAATTTTAATATTAATTAACAGTTTGTTTAATAGGAGAAAAAGTATGAAAGTTCGGCCATTAAGTGATCGCGTAATTGTTAAGCGCGTTGAAGAAGAACGTAAGACCGCTTCTGGTATTGTTATTCCAGATTCTGCCACCGAGAAGCCGGATCAAGGCGAAGTTATCGCTGTGGGCAAAGGCAAAATAGGTGATGATGGTAAATTACAGCCAATGAATGTCAAAGTGGGCGATAAAGTATTGTTTGGCCAATATGCGGGTCAGGCATTCAAAATCGGTGGGCAGGAATATATGACTATGCGCGAAGATGACATTATTGGCGTGATCGAGAAATAATCTCACCACAAATTTTAGCAACGAATTTTTAGGAGAAGAAATATGGCAGCAAAAAGTGTGAAATTTCATGATGCAGCACGTAGCAAAATGGTTATTGGAGTAAATATCCTGGCTAACGCAGTTAGGGTGACACTTGGTCCTAAAGGCCGCAACGTGGTTCTGGATCGTTCGTTTGGTTCACCAACTATCACCAAAGACGGTGTATCGGTCGCGAAAGAAATTGAATTAAAGGATAAGTTTGAAAATATGGGGGCACAAATGGTGAAAGAAGTGGCCTCCAAAACTTCAGATGTAGCGGGCGATGGTACGACTACCGCAACCGTGTTGGCACAGTCTATCGTGCAGGAAGGAATGAAATTCGTAGCGGCTGGCATGAATCCAATGGATTTGAAGCGTGGAATCGACAAAGCGGTGATTGCGGTCGTGGCCGAATTAAAGAAGCTATCGAAGCCATGCACAACCGACGTGGAAATCGCTCAGGTGGGTAGCATCTCTGCTAATTCAGACAGTGCAGTCGGAGCAAAAATTGCCGAAGCTATGTCCAAAGTGGGTAAAGAGGGCGTGATTACAGTTGAAGATGGTACTGGCCTGGAAGATGAATTGGACATCGTGGAGGGAATGCTGTTTGACCGTGGTTATCTGTCTCCTTACTTTATTAATAATCCAGAAAAGCAAGTCGCTGCAATGGATAATCCTTTCATCCTGTTATACGAAAAGAAAATTTCCAGTATCCGTGAGTTGTTGCCATTGCTGGAGCAAATTTCTAAAGTTGGCCGTCCGCTACTGATTGTTGCTGAAGATGTCGATGGTGAAGCATTGGCGACATTGGTGGTCAACCACATCCGTGGTATTTTAAAAACGGTCGCGGTAAAAGCACCCGGGTTCGGCGATCGTCGCAAAGCCATGTTAGAAGATATTGCAGTTCTGACAGGCGGCACAGTCATTGCTGAAGAGCCAGGTTTGTCTCTGGAAAAAGTAACGCTGGCAGATTTAGGCCAAGCCAAGCGCATTGAAGTGGGCAAAGAAAACACCACTATCATTGACGGGGCAGGCAAAGAAGATGCGATTCAAGGTCGCGTCGCACAAATTAATAAACAAATTGAAGAATCGTCCAGCGAATATGACAAAGAGAAGTTGTCAGAGCGCAAAGCTAAATTGGCAGGTGGTGTCGCAGTTATTAAAGTGGGCGCTTCAACCGAAGTTGAAATGAAAGAGAAGAAAGCGCGTGTAGAAGATGCCTTGCATGCCACACGTGCCGCAGTTGAAGAGGGTATTGTACCCGGCGGTGGCGTAGCTTTGCTCCGTGCCAAGTCTGCCTTAACCAACCTTAAAGGTGATAACCACGATCAAGATGCAGGTATTACGATTGTGTTGCGCGCCTTGGAATCACCATTGCGTGCCATTGTAGAAAATGCAGGCGAAGAAGCTTCCGTAGTTGTTAGCAAAGTTCTGGAAGGTAAAAAGAACTTTGGTTACAACGCCGCAAGTGGCGAGTATGGAGACTTATTAGCGATGGGTGTGGTTGATCCAACTAAAGTAGCGCGTGTGGCATTACAAAATGCAGCTTCCATCGCGGGCTTAATGCTGACTACAGATTGTATGGTTGCTGAGTTGGTAGAAGACAAGCCAGCTGGCACTGGAAATGTCGGCAATCCTGATGTAGGTGGGTTTGGTGGACAGTATTAATAATCGAAGATGATTATTGTTGTCCAGTAAAAACCCCGCCTAGTGCGGGGTTTTTTTTTAGTGGGAAGCACCTGAACTTTGTATAAATGGAAATTCATTTAATGCTACGGCATCCGCTCCTCAAACTGAATAACAAAGCGGTCTATTATTTATTGGCAGTGGATTATTAACGTACTTTTTAATTAACGGTAAGATGCCAGCCGCACTTTACAGAAGCCACTCATACATCATCACACCGAACACGATTAACGTCTGCAATGGCTACGGTAACTGGTTGCACAGTAGATAGACTCATCCGTCCCTTTCGTTGCTTCTACCTTTTATCCGCTAATAGGGTTAATGCCAAATTGAGCCGATTAGCTACGCCCAGTTTCTTATAAATCTCTGTCAGGTGAGCCTTCACCGTGCGTTCTGTAATTACACATGATCTGGCAATCTCCTTATTGTTTTCTCCATTTCCCACTCGCGCGGCAATATCAAATTCGCGCTGGGTAAGATTATTAAGCAAGTCGAACGAGGCTATATAAGCTTTATTTTTTGTTGTTTTGCCTAATTCATCTATCAATCGACCAGTCAGCGTTCGCCGTATCCACAATTCGCCTTTCTGAACAGACATAACAACTTGCTTGATAAATTGCGGTTTAATATCGCTTGGGCAACAGCCCCGCACACCAATCTTCAACAAATCCCATTCCACATTCTCAGAAATGCCCCCACTCAAAACAATAACTTTGGTCGCCATACATAATTTATTTAAACTAGCCGCCCTATTCAATTCGTCCAATTTCAGCAAATCGAAATCCAGCAGCATAACCTCTGGTTTAATCCGGGCAATGTTATCCAAGAGTGCGTCCAACCCATCGATTACTAAAGTGGTGCTGACAAAACCGCTCAACCCCTGTTTCCAAAAGGCTGGCCTATTTTGATTTGGGCTGGCAAGTATTAAGTTGTTTGACATATCTTAATTAGATTCAAATTGTTCTATATCTTAGGGAAACACTGAACAAGTCCTTCGACAAGCTCAGAACGAACGACAGGGCGGATTCAAAAATCCAAGGTGTTGCGGTTAGTTATTGAGCGCGCCATGTCAAACCAAAGAAGAGCAGTGCGATGCCGCCATGGAACAACTTTTGTTCAATGTACAGACGCTCATCCTCAATCTCGTTGGATAAAAGTTCGAGCCGCGTCTGGACGATGACGAGCAGGGTGTCCGCCAACCG
>JAKFXW010000095.1 GCA_021731185.1 Gallionellaceae bacterium | reverse complement strand
AGGGCACCGAAAACCGCACCCGTCAGCACCCCCGCAGTCACCAGCACGCGAGCTTCGCCGTAGGTGGTGAGAATCTGGTCGAGGTTCATATGACCGCGCAGCCGTTCACTTCACGCGCATACCCGGCTGCGCACCGGAGTCAGGCGAGAGAATGAACAGTCCGGGGAATTCGCCGGAATCGTCGGACGCCGCCAGCACCATGCCTTCCGAGACGCCGAATTTCATCTTGCGTGGCGCAAGGTTGGCCACCATCACTGTCATGCGGCCTATGAGTTTTTTAGGATCGTAAGCGGATTTAATTCCGGCAAATACCGTGCGCGGTTTTTCTTCGCCAATATCCAAAGTGAGCTTTAATAATTTTTCCGCACCCTCGACATGTTCAGCGTTAATAATTTTCGCCACACGCAAATCAACCTTATTGAAATCGTCGATAGAAATTGTTTCGGCGATGGGGGTAAAAAATTTTCCCTCTCCCCCCGGGAGAGGGATCAAGGGTGAGGGAACACTCGGTGCATGTTCAATTACTTTGCGCGCATCCAACTCGCCCCAAATTTTTTCCAGTACAGCCTCGGTTTCTGCAAATACCTCGTTATTCCAAAAGCGCAACACATCAATACCTTTTGAATTTAGAAACACCGTGCGCTTTTCATCGTGTGCCTGCGCTTCGGCATGTTGCCCACCATCTAACTCAATCGCAAGGCTAGCCTCGTGACAGAAAAAATTCAATACATATGCACCAACCGCATGTTGGCGACGGAATTTTGCACCGCCGATCCTTTTGTCCCTAAGCAATCCCCACATCAAAGATTCTGCATCGGTTTGCTCTTGGCGCAATTTTCGTGCAAATGTTTTAACAGATTCTGGCAGTGGGATTTTGTGTGTTCCCTCACCCCCATCCCCTCTCCCGGCGGGAGAGGGTGGCAAAGGCTTCAAACTTTCTTGATTGGCAACGACCATCGCTTCGATTTGTTTGGGATCGAGGCGGGTCATTAAGTGTTGATATGGATTGATGGTATGCCCATTTGGCAACAAGGTTTGCGAATCCTCCCATTTAAGGGGTGGAATATTAAGGAAGAACTCGGCGTTTTTCGCAAGTTTTGGTAGCACTGGTTTGAGACACAGAGTGAGGAGACGAAAAGCATTAAGAGCAATTGAGCAGCCAACATGAATTTGTTCTCTATTGCCCTCTAAATTCTTAGTCAGTGTCCATGGCGCTAATCGATCTACATACATATTACACTTATCAGCTAATTCCATAATCCACCTAATGGCTTTGCCGAATTCTCTTTGATTATATAGTTCAGCTATTTTTAATGAATCGCTCTTTATCCAAAGCAATAAATTAACTAATTGTTTATCGATTTCAGAATTGATTAATTTGTCATTTAAGCTAATTTGATCTCCATTCGTGGCAGTGTGCTTGGCATCTTCAAGTTGGTCTGGAAGCCATCTGTCTATTAATTCGCTTGCAAGCTTCCCATCAAAATGTTTCGTAATGAACCCCGCTGATCTACTCGCAATATTGATGTACTTACCCACTAGATCAGAATTAACCCGCGCCACAAAATCCTCAAGATTCAGATCGATGTCTTCCATTGATCCATTTAATTTTGCGGCGTAGTAGTAGCGTAGATATTCTGGATTCAATCCTGCTTCGATATAGCTTTTTGCGGTGATAAACGTGCCGCGTGACTTGCTCATTTTTTCGCCGTTCACGGTAAGAAAGCCGTGGGCAAATAATTTAGTGGGCGTGCGGTAACCCGCATGCTGCAACATGGCTGGCCAGAACAGCGCGTGGAAGTAGAGAATATCTTTGCCGATGAAATGATACAGCTCGGTTTTGGAATCGGGTTTCCAGTAGTCATCGAAAATTAAGGGTACTCCCTCACCCCTAACCCCTCTCCCTCCGGGAGAGGGGTTAGGGGTGAGGGAAGGCTTCTCGCACAACGCCTGAAAGCTGCCCATGTAACCCACGGGCGCATCCAGCCACACGTAAAAATATTTACCGGGTGCATCGGGAATCTCAAAACCAAAATACGGCGCATCACGCGAGATGTCCCAATCAGTTAATTTATTTTCGCCCGCCTCACCCAACCATTCCTGCATTTTATTGGCGGCTTCGGCTTGCAAGGGGGGTTCTGTTGTTAATTTGCCTGTCGTCCAATCTTGTAAAAATTTCTGACAACTGGGGTCGGACAATTTGAAAAAATAATGCACCGATTCGCGCATTTCGGGTTTTGCGCCAGACACTGCCGAATAGGGGTTTTTTACTTCGGCAGGGGTGTACGCCGCGCCGCACACTTCGCAGTTATCACCGTATTGGTCTTTCGCGCCGCACTTGGGACACTCGCCTTTGATGAATCTGTCCGGCAAAAACATTTTCTTGATCGGATCATAAAATTGCTCAATGGAACGTTGGGCAATTAATCCTGCTGTTTTGAGTTTGCCGTAAATCGCATTGGAAAACGCTTGCGTCGCTTTTGAGTTAGTTGAGCCATAATGGTCAAATTCCACATGAAACGCTTTAAAGTCATTGCAGTGTTCCTGCCACACGCGCGCGATTAATTCTTCTGGTGTTATGCCTTCTTTCTCCGCCCGCAACATGATGGGCGTGCCATGCGTATCGTCGGCGCATACATAATGACAGGTATGGCCTTGCATTTTTTGAAAGCGTACCCAGATGTCGGTTTGTATATATTCAACCAGATGACCTAAATGGATGCTACCGTTGGCGTAGGGCAAAGCGGAGGTGACAAGAATCTTGCGCGACATGTGTGGAGAGCCTCTTAAAAAGTGGCGCAATTGTAGCAAAATAGCGTTGCAGCCGTGTAAAATGCCTGCCCCCGCTCGACCCTCTAAAAACGGGCGGCAGAATAAAATCAGCGTAGTGATATTTTTGACGATGGGTAGGATTATTTGAAGCAGGAGTGTGTATGAGTTTTACTGAAGCAACCGTGCAAACTGCACTGAAGGAATTGATTGACCCGAATACGCAAAAAGATTTTGTGTCGGGTAAGTCGGTCAAAAATATCAAAGTTACCAATAATCAAACTGGGGGCGCGAATGCCCCACAAGGGGACAATGTGTCGCTCGACATTCAACTCGGCTATCCCGCAAAAAGCGTGTGGGATGAAATTCGTACGCTGGTGGAAAAGCATTTGCATAACGTGCTGCCGAATGTGGGCACGGTGACGGTGACGGTCAGCAGTCGGGTTGTGCAACATGCTGTGCAGCGCGGCGTGAAGCTGGTCGACGGCGTAAAAAATATTATCGCGGTGGCCAGTGGTAAGGGCGGCGTGGGGAAATCTACTACTGCCGTAAATCTGGCACTGGCACTGGCGGCAGAAGGTGCGAAGGTTGGCATGTTGGATGCGGATATTTATGGCCCCTCGCAACCGCTGATGACTGGCGTAAAGGGACAGCCCGTGTCGCGTGATGGAAAATCGGTTGAGCCGATGATGGGAAACGGTTTACAGGTGATGTCGATCGGCCTGATGATACAAGGCGATGATGCGCCTATGGTGTGGCGCGGCCCGATGGTGACGCAGGCACTGGAGCAATTGTTGCAGCAAACACGCTGGCATGATCTGGATTATTTGATCGTGGATATGCCGCCAGGCACGGGCGACATTCAACTGACACTGGCGCAAAAAGTGCCGGTCACGGGAGCCGTGATTGTCACCACGCCGCAGGATATTGCCTTGCTGGATGCGCGCAAAGGTTTCAAAATGTTCGAGAAGGTCGGTATCAAAATACTGGGCGTGGTAGAAAATATGAGCACGCATATTTGCTCAAAGTGCGGGCATGAAGAACATATTTTCGGTAGCGGCGGCGGCGCGAAAATGTGTAGCGATTATGGTGTGGATCTGCTCGGCTCATTGCCATTGGATATTCGCATACGCGAACAAGCAGATTCTGGCACGCCCACCGTGGCAGCCGATCCAGATGGCGTGATCAGCAAGGAGTATAAAAAAATCGCACGTCGCATCGCGGTAAAAGTGGCAGAAATGGCACAAGATCACAGTGCGATATTTCCGAAAATCGTGATCAAAAATACCTAAGAGGAGAGAGAAGGGATAAGAGGGAAGAGAGAAGGGAAAAACCTGTACGCTACGTTGACCCTTCTCCCTTGACCCTTCTCCCTTTACAGACGTTATGAGTATTAAAGCAGACAAATGGATACGCCGCATGGCGGAGCAACACGGCATGATCGAACCTTTTGAACCCAGCCAAGTAAAAGAAGTGGCCGGAAAACGCATCGTCTCTTATGGCACATCGAGTTACGGCTACGATATTCGCTGCTCCAAAGAATTCAAATTATTTACCAACATTAACAGTACGATTGTCGATCCGAAAAATTTCGATCCCAGCTCCTTCGTGGAAGTGAATGCCGATTACTGCATCATCCCGCCCAACTCATTTGCCCTGGCACGCACGGTGGAATATTTCCGCATCCCGCGCAATGTGCTGACCATTTGTCTGGGTAAAAGTACCTATGCGCGCTGTGGCATTATCGTTAACGTCACGCCGTTTGAGCCGGAGTGGGAAGGCTATGTCACCTTGGAGTTTTCCAACACCACGCCTTTACCCGCAAAGATTTATGCCAATGAAGGGGTCGCACAAGTGCTATTTTTTGAGAGCGATGAAGTATGCGAAGTCTCGTACAAAGATCGCGGCGGAAAATATCAAGGACAGGTCGGCGTGACCCTGCCCAAGATGTAAATTTTTCATGAGCACCTCTTCCAAGCCCGTAATCTGGCTATCTCCCAAAGGCGAAGTCATTTCATGCGTGGAAAAAAATAAAGTATTGCGCGAAAATCTGGATGAAATTCGACAGATATGCCAAGACGCACTGGAAGATGCCGTGTTGATGGGTTGTGATGAAAAGCAATTTCTTAGTGTGCTGGCTGAGCTACTCTCCGATCTTAAAAATCCATATCCGCCGCAAAAATAATTTTGCTTGTACTTTCTAAACTGCTGTCTGCCCATGCGTACCCGCTGCCTGTCAGCGTTTTTCAAGAAGGATTAATAAATGAAATTTAACTTCCCTATTATTATCATCGACGAAGATTTTCGTTCGGAAAATGCCAGTGGTCTGGGTGTGCGTGCACTGGCCGAGGCCATTCAAAAGGAGGGATTGGAGGTCGTGGGGATTACCAATTATGGCGATCTAACTTCGTTTGCCCAACAGCAGAGCCGCGCTTCAGCTTTTTTGCTGTCCATTGATGATGAGGAGTTTGGTGGCGGCAGTGTGGAGGAAAATACCAGCGCATTAAAAAATGTTCGATCTTTTGTGCAGGAAATTCGTTTCAAAAATGCTGATATTCCCATTTTTCTTTACGGCGAAACGCGTACTTCACGCCACATTCCGAATGACATTTTACGTGAATTGCATGGCTTTATTCACATGCACGAAGATACGCCAGAATTTGTAGCACGGCATATTATTCGCGAGGCCAAGTCATATTTGGATACGCTGGCTCCGCCATTTTTTCGTGCGTTGGTCGGCTACGCGCAGGACGGTTCCTATTCCTGGCATTGCCCCGGGCACTCAGGTGGCGTGGCTTTCTTGAAATCGCCAGTCGGACGCATGTTCCACCAATTCTTCGGTGAAAATATGTTGCGTGCTGATGTATGTAATTCGGTGGATGAACTAGGGCAATTGCTTGATCACACAGGTCCGGTTGCGGCATCGGAACGCAACGCAGCGAGAATTTTTTCTTGCGATCATTTGTTTTTTGTCACGAACGGCACCTCTACTTCCAATAAAATTGTGTGGCATTCCACGGTTGCGCCGGATGATATTGTGGTGGTCGATCGCAATTGCCATAAATCTATTTTGCACGCGATCATGATGACTGGCGCAATTCCGGTTTTTCTAATGCCCACGCGCAATCATTTCGGCATTATCGGGCCGATTCCGCTTTCTGAATTTCAGCCTGAGAGCATTCAGCGCAAAATCGATGCGAATCCATTTATTAAGAACAAGTCGAAAAAGCCGCGCATTCTGACCATCACCCAAAGTACCTACGATGGCGTGTTGTATAACGTTGAAACGCTCAAGAAAATGCTGGACGGCCAAATTGACACACTGCATTTTGATGAGGCATGGCTGCCTCATGCCACCTTCCACGATTTTTACAAAGACATGCATGCCATTGGTCCTGCACGTCCGCCGGGTGAAAAGTCGATGATTTTTTCTACGCAATCCACGCACAAAATGTTGGCTGGGTTAAGCCAGGCTTCGCAAATTTTGATCCAGAACAGCACCACCCGTAAACTGGATCGTGATTGTTTTAATGAGGCCTACATGATGCACACATCTACCAGTCCGCAGTACGCGATTATTGCTTCGTGCGATGTGGCAGCGGCAATGATGGAGCCGCCGGGCGGCACAGCACTGGTGGAAGAATCACTCAGTGAAGCACTCGATTTTCGCCGCGCCATGCGTAAGGTGGATGAAGAGTGGGGGGCTGATTGGTGGTTCAAAGTTTGGGGGCCGGATTTTCTGGCCGAGGAAGGCAGCGCAGCACGGGAAGATTGGATGCTGAACCCGTCAGACCGCTGGCATGGCTTTAGCGATCTCGCGCCGGGATTTAATATGCTGGACCCGATCAAGGCTACTATCATTACACCGGGGCTAAACGTCGAAGGCGACTTTGCCGATTCCGGCATTCCCGCCGCCATTGTCACCAAATATCTGGCCGAAAATGGCGTGGTAGTAGAGAAGACAGGCCTGTACTCGTTCTTCATCATGTTCACTATCGGCATCACCAAAGGGCGGTGGAATACCATGGTGACCGAGTTGCAACAATTCAAAGATGACTATGACAACAATCAGCCGCTTTGGCGTGTGTTGCCGGAATTTGTAGCCAAATATCCACGCTATGAAAAAATGGGACTGCGTGATTTGTGCGAACAGATTCACGGCATATATAAGTTGCGTGATGTGGCGCGACTGACTACGGAAATGTATTTATCCAACATGGAACCTGCCATGAAACCTTCCGATGCATTTGCCAAAATGGCGCATGGGAAAATTGATCGGGTAAGCATTGATGATCTGGAAGGGCGCATCACCAGCGTTCTGCTTACGCCCTATCCACCAGGCATCCCGCTACTCATCCCGGGCGAGCGGTTCAACAAAACGATAGTTGATTACCTGAAATTCGCGCGGGATTTTAATCATAAATTTCCGGGATTCGAAAATGATATTCACGGCCTGGTGACCAATGGCGAGAATGGTGAGTCGCGGTATTACGTGGATTGTGTGCGGCAAAAGTAGCGTCATTAACAACATTTCAGACCGCGGGATGGGTTCAGTGGAGCGATACTCATCTCTTGTGGAACCAGAATATTTTTGGCTCTCGTAGTACGCTAACCTGCAGCGCTACAAATTGCCCGTGCGCTGGTACGTTACAAAGTGGTACTCCAACATCTGTGGTGTTGCCTGCTGACGTTTTTCGCGTGCGGTTTCCTGCCAATCTGTGTGCTTGAATAACGGAAAAAAAGTATCGCCCGTTACATCCTGCTGAATTTCGGTCACATACAGTTTTTGCGCAAGCGGCAAAGCCTGTGCATATAACTCCGCTCCTCCCACTACGAAAATTTCCTGATCCACCGCACATGCAGCAACCGCATCTTGCAGTGACAACGCCATCACACACTCCGCTATTTGCAATGCATGATTGCGCGTTACCACAACTGTCGTGCGGCCGGGTAGCGGCTTGCCGATTGAATCAAATGTTTTGCGCCCCATAATCATGTGATGTCCCATGGTCAACGTTTTGAAATGTTTCAGATCTTCCGGGATACGCCAAGGCATGGTGTTGTTGATGCCGATAACGCGATTTTTTGCCATCGCTACGATGAGAGAGATGGGGGGGTGAAGCGCTGAGGGGAGTGACATTTTTTTCAACTGCGAATCCTAAACCGCCACCGGAGCCTTAATCGCCGGATGTGGATCATAGCCTTGCAGCGTGAAATCCTCATATTTGAAATCAAATATATTCTTTACCGCAGGATTCAGCAACAGTGTGGGTATAGTACGGGGAGTACGGGAGAGTTGCAATTCTGTCTGCTCCAGATGATTCAAGTACAAATGTGCATCGCCGAAAGTATGCACAAAATCGCCAGGCTTCAACCCACACACATGCGCAATCATCAAAGTGAGTAGGGCATAGGAGGCAATGTTAAACGGCACGCCGAGAAAAATATCCGCACTACGCTGATAAAGCTGGCACGAGAGTTTTCCCTCTGCCACGTAGAATTGAAAAAAAGTATGGCAAGGTGCGAGTGCCATCTGCTCTAGTTCGCCCACGTTCCATGCCGAAACGATCAAACGTCGCGAGTCTGGATTTTTTTTAATCTGCGCGATGACTTCTGAAATTTGATCGACCACGCGCCCATCGACAGTCGCCCAAGCGCGCCATTGCTTGCCATACACGGGGCCAAGGTTACCGTCCGTATCCGCCCATTCATCCCATATTTTTACGCCATTTTCTTTGAGATAACGGATGTTGGTATCGCCCTGTAAAAACCACAGCAACTCATGGATAATCGATTTCACATGACATTTTTTTGTGGTGACCAGTGGAAATCCCTGTGCCAGATCAAAGCGCATTTGATAGCCAAATACGCTGAGTGTACCCGTCCCGGTACGATCCGATTTTTTGGTGCCGTGCTTGAGCACATGGTTCATTAATGCTAAATATTGGCGCATAATTTCGTTTGGGTCTTAGGAAGTTGAGCACATTTTAAAGTGTGTTAACTTACTAAGATGATTAATAAAAATAGATATTATTACCGTTCTAGAATCAGCGAACCTAAATTCAGATGAATTGCGTCCAATTTAGTACCACTTGTTGAGAGAGTATATGCATCATACTTCAGTGCATCACCGAGTGTAAATTTTGCATGGGCATGTTGATGATAGCTTCTGGTGCGGGCGGTTTGTAACCCAACGAACTGTGCGGCCTGGTGGTGTTGTAGTGCCTGACCCGTTCTTGCGTGGCCAGTTGCCAGCCTGCATTGCGCATCAATCCGGCAATCATGCGATACCCGTAGCGACCATAGGTACAGGCTAATCGAATGATCTCGGCACGAAACGGGGATTCATCATCCCGTGCCGTTGGCTGATATCGCCAGGCCGTTCTGGATAGCCCCACCAGTTTGAATTTCCGTACTTGATCGACTTTGCGTCCGCCGTATATCTTGCGCCAGCGGTAGTAGCTCTTATCGCTCATCTCAGCTTGCTTGCAGGCTTCCTGGTCTGATTCAACACCGAGCGTCCTCATTATGGTCTTGGGTTATTATCACCTTATGAGTTCTTGAAAAATAACCATCATAACCAGCGACTATGTTGTCATCTTTTGACAACATAGTCGAATGGCTATAACCAATGACTTGCCCAGCGTCTTTTGCTGGGTTAGTCAGATGGCTAGTAGTTATATCAGTTGTTTCATCAGTGCAATATGT
>JAKFXW010000096.1 GCA_021731185.1 Gallionellaceae bacterium | reverse complement strand
AGTGTGGATATCTTCGGTAATAGTTTCGGTAGCAAACCCGCCTATTTTATTTAATGAACTACGTCTTACAACTGCACAACTTCCGCAGAAAAACGCCGCGTTCCAATAATCCTTGCCGCGTTGGATCACCTTGAAAAACAAGGACTGCTCCGTCCACAACTTCTTCCCTTTTCCTTGCCAGCGGTGCTGGTAAGAGTCCAGATTGAAGAACTCCTGCGGTGTCTGCACAAAGGCCACTTGGTCATCGGCAAAGAAGCCAAGCGTGTTATTTAAGAAATTCTTTTTTGGCGCATGATCGGCATCAAAAATTGCTATAAATTCACCTTCGGTCTGTCTGAGCGCATTATTAAGATTTCCGGCCTTGGCGTGATCGTTGTTTTCTCGTGTGATATAACGCACGTCTAATCTTTTAGCTAACGCTTCCATTTCAGGACGATTACCGTCATCTAGCAACCAGGTTGCATGCGGGTAATCCATATGTTTTGCAGCGAGCAATGTTTTACGGACAATATCGATCGGCTCATTATAGGTTGCAATGAATACATCCACTTTTAGCCCTGGCACTGGCGTTACTGGGTGACGATCAGTGAGTCGCCAAGTCATAAAATTATGCAGGATGGCTGCAATAAAACCATAGATCTCAGCGAGATAAAGAGCCCAAGAGAAAATGGGGGCATCCGCTGCTAATGTGGTCGCACGCCAAATCAAGTACCACAGCCCGATCAAAAAAAAGAGCAGAACTAATGTTGATCGGAATGAACCGAGTTTTTCATATGTCATAACAATTACCTAGTGAAAATATCAAGCTTACATAAATTTTAACTGAGCAGGCAAAGCACCGTGGCAGATTTAAACTCTAAAGTGCAACCACTCATAGTGGTTTGGTGTGACGCACGCCCCCCAAATAGTAATTCCAGTTTCCGATAAATCAAGGAGCATAAGGCGCCGGTGCGTGGTTGTTGCCGATTCATCGGCTTTACAACCACGGTCTACCCCTTGCGGGTGAAGACAGTACATTATTACGAAAAATGGAAGATGCCGCTTATCACTTGGCGTGCTGCTAAAACCCAATTTGCCATTCTGTTCGGCGAACGCTTCATGGATTTAGCTTGAGGATGCCGTGTTGTTAATCGTGACTTCGGACACACAAAATTCCTGATACTGCAGGGCGATTTTTTAGGCATACATTAAGCTTCGTCCGTACCCAATGCAGTAGTGTTAAACCCGCCATCTACATAGCTGATTTCACCAGTTACGCCACTTGCCAAATCGCTGCACAAAAAAGCCGCGACATTGCCCACTTCTTCGGTGGTGACGTTGCGTTTTAGTGGGGCATGTTTTTCGTTATAGGCTAGCAGCTTGTTAAAATCTGCAATACCTGCAGCGGCAAGTGTTTTAATGGGGCCAGCAGAAATTCCATTCACCCGAATTCCCTTGCGACCCAGATTCATCGCCAGATAGCGCACGCTGGATTCGAGGCTGGCCTTAGCTAAACCCATCACGTTGTAGTGTGGCATTGTGCGTACCGCACCCAGATAAGTCATGGTCAGCAGTGCGGCATTTCGTCCTTCCATCATGGGCAACGCAGCTTTGGCCATAGCGGGAAAGCTGTATGAGCTGATATCATGCGCGACACGGAAAGCTTCGCGCGTAAATCCTTCCAGAAAATCGCCTGCCAGTGCTTCGCGAGGGGAATAAGCAATGGCGTGAACGAAGCCATCAAAACCATCCCAGTGTTTTTTAAGATCAACAAAAAGCTGATTAATTTCTTCATCACTCGCGACATCGCACGGAAATATTAATGTGCTGTCAAATTCTTTTGCCAAATCAGTGACCCGTTCGCGAATGCGTTCGCCTTGATAGGTGAATGCCAGCTCAGCTCCTTCGCGCCGCATGGCTTGCGCCACGCCATAAGCAATGGAGCGGTTGCTGATTAGGCCTGTGATCAGAATACGTTTGTTTGCTAAAAATCCCATGTTAGCTCTTTGAATTTTAATAGTGTGCACTGCGGCTGGCGATTATAACCGAGCCAACCTGACAGTGTATACGACTCGCGTTTAGAATGGCTCAATTAAGAATGTTTGACGCTATTCCTTACATCCAATAGGATGAACGCCTGATTTTTGTAAACACCAATTTATTATAATGCTTACGTCTATTTTTTTTCGCTTAAGGACATTTACATTTGCGCTGTTGCTTACAGCCTGTGCGTCGGTGGATAGCGATCGTGTGAACAATCATCAATCTACACCAGCAGCAGTACGCCCTGCATTGGTTAATTACGCCCACAGCCTGATTGGGATGCCGTATAAATTTGGTGGTATTTCACCCAACACGGGTTTTGATTGCAGTGGATTTGTGAAGCATGTATATGGTAAAAAAGCGGGCATTAATTTGCCGCATAATGCGAAATCCATCAGTGAGTACGGTAGCAGGATCAAGCGGACGGATTTGAGACCCGGCGACCTGGTTTTTTACAACACATTGGGCAATGATTTCTCCCATGTCGGAGTTTACATTGGGGGAGATAAGTTTATCCACTCCCCCTCATCTGGCAAAAAAGTGCATATCGTTGATATGCAAATGCCATATTGGAAACAACGATTCAATGGTGCGCGCCGACTGCTTCATTGAAATGACAGCCAACATACTCAGTTGTAATCGTATACAATTAAGCGATGTTTGTATGAGGATTAACACGTAAACGTAATGTTGGAAATTTGTAACCTTGCCTGCACGCGCGGGGATCATCTGCTATTTTCCGACCTCAATTTCACACTAAATGCGGGTGAGATTTTGCAGGCGCAAGGCGTGAATGGAAGCGGTAAGACCACTTTATTGCGTACATTGTGTGGCTTGGTGAAACCCACCGCTGGACAAATTAATTGGAGTGGAAAGAATATACAGGATCTTGGAGCAGAGTATTATGCCGAGATGATTTACCTGGGTCATCTGAACGCGCTCAAAGATGAGTTGAGTGCTGTAGAAAACATGAGGATCAGCGCGGGGTTGGCAGGGTGCGAGGCTGATGGTGAGCAAATATTTGCCGCATTGCATCGTATGGGTTTGCGTGGACGTGAAAATTTGCCAGTTAAGGCGTTGTCTCAAGGGCAGTCCAGGCGTGTGGCACTGGCACGTTTGTTAATTGGACATTTTCCGTTGTGGATATTAGATGAGCCGCTCACTGCGCTGGATGTGGGAGCGGTGCAATTAATACAAGATTTAATTGCCGCACATCTGGCGCGCAACGGCATGGTTATTTACACAACGCATCAACCGTTAGAAGTAGCGGGTGTGACGACACGCAGATTGACATTGTCATGAACCAGAAATCCGTTGAGGGGCCATCGTTGGCTGGGGGATTGTCGTTGACCGGATTATTCGTGCTGATAATTCGACGTGATCTGGTGCTGGCCATGCGTCGTCGTGCTGATGTATTGACCACGCTGATTTTTTTCGTCATCGTGGTGACGCTGTTTCCGTTGGGTGTGGGGCCGGAGTTGAATATGTTACGCACCATGGCTCCCGGCACACTTTGGGTAGCGGCCTTGCTGGCTTCTATGTTGTCGCTAGGCAGATTATTTTCCGCAGACTATTTGGATGGCACGTTGGAGCAAATGCTGTTGGTGCCACAATCTTTATCTGCTCTGGTGTTAGGTAAAATGATTGCGCACTGGATGGCGTCAGGTTTGCCACTGGTGCTGATGGCACCGGTGTTAGGTTTGCAATTTGATATGCCTGCAGAGGCTTTATGGATGTTGATTTTAACTTTGCTGCTGGGCACACCTATCCTCAGTATGATAGGTGCAATCGGTGCTGCATTAACTCTGGGTTTGCGTGGGGGTGGCGTGCTGGTGTCATTGCTGGTGTTGCCCTTGTGCATTCCGGTGCTGGTATTTGGTGCAGGTGCAGTTGAGGCGATAACCAGTGGTATGAGCGCAGCAGCTCATTTGTCATTGCTGGGCGCATTGTTATTGCTGGCATTGGTTTTTACGCCATGGGTGACCGCCATGGCTTTACGAATTTCAATGGAGTGAATATTGGCGATTAATTGGTTTAAATATTCTGCACCCAGTACATTTTATGGTGCGGCTGGAAGAATGATTCCGTGGTTCGCAGCGTCATCAGCACTCCTTTTTATACTGGGGTTATATATGGGATTTTTTGTGGCACCGACTGATGTTCAGCAAAGCGAGGCATATCGCATCATGTTTATTCATGTGCCAGTGTCCATTTTATCCATGCTTATTTATTTGATTATGGCGGGTTATGCTGCACTGGGACTAATTTTTAACACACGGCTATCCGCCATGATGGCGAATGCGCTCGCACCGACAGGTGCGCTGTTTGCCTTTCTGTCGCTGTGGACCGGCGCACTGTGGGGTAAGCCTATGTGGGGTGCCTGGTGGGTGTGGGATGCGCGCTTAACTTCGGAACTTATTCTGCTGTTTTTGTATCTTGGATTCATTGCCCTTCATGCATCCATAGATGATCCGCGGCGCGCTGATCGAGCCAGTGCACTTTTGGCGATTATCGGTTCGGTCAATGTGCCTATTATTTATTTTTCTGTGCAATGGTGGAACACCTTGCACCAAGGCGCGACCATTAAACTCACCGGGACAAGTATGCATGTCGCCATGCAGCAGAGTTTGCTCGTGATGTTTTTGGCTTGTTGGTTATACGTCATTACGATGGCACTACTGCGTGTACGTAGTATTATTTTGGAACGAGAGCGAAATAATCAGTGGGTAATGGAATTGACGGAGACATTGTCCCCTCGTGGGATGAAACTATGAACTGGAGTGAATTTTTTGCCATGAAAGGATACGGCTTGTATGTATGGGGATCATACGGCATGGCCATGTTGGTATTTATAATTGAGATTGCCATGGTGCGCCATCGACGTACGCTGATTGTGCAACGCTTACGGCAAATGCGCGATGCAGCATCCAATGTGTAATGCAGGAAATAGGAAAATAGAATGAAACCACGACAGAAAAAAACGATGATTATACTGGGCGCGCTCGCCATTTTGGGCACGGCGGTTGGCTTGGTGATGTACGCTTTAACCAGCAATATCAGTTTATATTTCACCCCGACTCAAGTCTTTAATAACGAGGCTCCGCAAGGGCGTGGATTCCGCGTGGGCGGTTTGGTGGAGGAGGGCAGCATCAAGCGTCAGAGTGACGGCTTGACTGTACATTTCAATATTACGGATACCGCCAAAGTCATTCCCGTAGTGTATAAAGGTTTTCTGCCGGATTTATTTAAGGAAGGCAAGGGCGTGGTGGTGCACGGTAAGATTGAGAGCGGTGGCGTGTTTCGAGCGGATGAAGTGTTGGCCAAGCATGATGAAAATTATGTAGCTCCAGAAGCGGCTTTTGCGTTAAAGCAAGCAGAGCTTTTAAGGCAGGCAGGCAAGGCAGCAGAAAAAATGCCAGCAATCGTTGAGCCTAAAGAATGAACTGATTATAAAGTGAGTTTTTAAGAAGGGTTTGCAATTGATTCACCTGCATATGTTGTAGGTGATAAATAAAAAAGGCATCGAGTACTCGATGCCTTTTTCAATTAAGCTGGAGCATTACCAATCTTAACGATTGCCGTTACCCCCGCGATTAAAGGTTTGGAATTGTCCACCCGTGCGGCGCGCTTGCCCAGTTGAGTTAGGGCCTGCGGACTGAGGTCTGGTGGAGTGATGTCCCGTAGTGTTGTGACCAGCCGTATTCGCACCAGCTGTTCTGGCATTGCCATTAGCAGGACGTGTGCTATCGCCGAAACGATTGTGTGACTGACCTTCGCGACGTGTGTTGCTCGGATAGCCATGACGACTATCGCTAGGCGTATGGCGTGCAAAACCGCCCGGCTTGGCGCGCGTATTAGAAGGCTGCGAGCGCGGCTTGAACTTTGGCTCTAATCCAGGGATGATATGGGCAGTGATGCTTTGCCCAGTGTAACGCTCAATTTTTTGCAGATTGCCGGAGTCACGACCTGACGCAAACGATACTGCAATGCCGGAAGAACCCGCACGTCCGGTACGACCGATGCGGTGTACGTAATCTTCGGCAGCTTTCGGCAAATCAAAGTTAATCACGTGTGAAATACCCGGAACATCAATGCCGCGTGCAGCCACATCGGTTGCTACCAAAATACGCACGCGACCACTACGCAGACTGGTTAATGTGCGATTACGTTCGCGTTGATTCATATCACCATGCAAGGGTGCAGCAGAGTGGCCTTGTGACATCAGCTTATCAGCCAGTGCATCGGCATCGCGTTTAGTAGCGGTGAAAACCACTGCTTGGGTCATCGCTTCATCGCGTAACAGATGATCGAGTAGGCGACCTTTATGTGCCATGTCATCTACATATATCAGGCGTTGATCGATGTTTTCGTGACGAGCTTGCGCGGCGGTAATGCTGATGCGCTTGGGGTCTTTCAGCAGACGTTTTGCCAAGCCGCCAATCATGCCATCCAGGGTGGCCGAGAACAGCAGGGTTTGACGGGTAGCAGGAGTGGCCGCAGCAATGCGTTCCACATCATCAATAAAGCCCATGTCCAACATACGGTCTGCCTCATCCAGTACCAGCATTTCCAGGCGAGAAAAATCAATACGACCGCGTTCAATATGGTCAATCAAACGACCGGGTGTCGCCACCAGAATATCAACTGGACTGGATAGCAACTTATTCTGTAGCGGGTAAGGCATACCGCCCAGAATGCTGACCACTTTCAGACGCATACTTTTGCCGTATTTGGCTGCAGCATCCGAAACTTGTTGAGCTAATTCGCGGGTAGGAGTTAGCACCAATACGCGCGGACCTTTGCTGTGTACGGCAGATGGCTGAGCGATGCGATGCAGTGCGGGCAAAATAAAAGCAGCTGTTTTACCTGTGCCAGTTTGAGCAGATGCCATTAAATCATGGCCCGCCATGACTGTTGGAATGGCCTCGGCCTGAATAGGTGAAGGTGTGGTGTAGCCAGACTCTTCAACTGCTTTTAGAATGTTCGGATGCAAGCCTAACGCTGCAAAACCGTTATCGGCATAAGCTGGCGTGGCAGTAATGGATAGGCTGGCTATAGGTTTAGCAATGCTGGGTTTGGCAATAATGGGTTTAGCGATAATAGGCTTCACAATAATTGGCTTGGGATTGGTATGGGTTATATTTTCAGTTGACACGTAAATTCCTTAATAAGTAAAAATGTATACAGCCAAACTTTGGATGCATACAGATGGGCGCTTGCTCGGCTAAAAAGCCATGCAATAAAATTCAGTAGGGGGATTTAAGCTCTACCGGCGCATAAACATCGTCGCTAACCGGTGAAAAGCAAGGCTTTATCCCACAGGGGGACAATGTAAAACAGCCTGAAAGGTCAGATAACGATGGACTAACGTTGCACGAACATCGCAACGAAGCGCGCATTATACCCAGATAAAAATATATAGCAAAAAATATTTGCTATAAGAATTAGCGCAGTCTTGCTATGTGCTAGAATGCGCGCCCTTAAGTTTGACCTAGGTAGTAAATTATGTCCCGCGCACTTCGTAACATCGCCATCATCGCTCACGTAGATCATGGAAAAACTACACTTGTAGATAAGCTCCTGTCGCAGACCTCGACCTTCGCCGCGCATCAGCACGTAGCTGAGCGGGTGATGGATAGCAATGATCTGGAAAAAGAACGCGGCATTACCATCCTGGCAAAAAACTGCGCCGTGGAATATGAGGGCGTGCATATCAATATTGTGGACACACCTGGCCATGCCGATTTCGGCGGTGAAGTAGAGCGCGTGTTGTCGATGGTGGATGGCGTGCTGCTACTGGTCGACGCAGTAGAAGGGCCGATGCCACAAACGCGCTTTGTGCTGCGTAAGGCGTTGGCATTGGGTTTACGCCCCATTGTGGTAATCAACAAAATTGATCGCCCCGGCGCACGTCCAGAATGGGTAGTCGATCACACCTTTGATTTATTCGACAAACTCGGCGCGACCGAAGCGCAAATGGATTTCCCTGTGGTGTATGCCTCGGCCATCAATGGCTATGCAATGATTGATTTGGCTAAGCCGAGCAAAGATATGCGTCCTCTGTTTGATGCGGTACTCAAGCATGTGCCTGCCCCCGACGGCGATATGGACGGGCCTTTGCAATTTCAAATTTCCGCGTTGGATTATTCCAGCTTCGTGGGTCGTATCGGTGTCGGGCGCGTCACGCGTGGGCGCATCAAGCCGGGTCAGGAAGTAATGATACTCAATGGCGATAAGCCGCCGAAAAAAGCGCGGGTCAATCAAGTGCTGGGTTTTCAAGGTATCGAGCGCGTGCAGATGAATGAAGCCGGCGCGGGTGATATTATTCTGGTGAATGGGATTGAAGATATTGGTATTGGCGTAACGCTGGCCGACATTAATCAACCTGAAGCACTGCCCATGCCTAAAGTGGACGAGCCAACATTGACCATGACTTTTCAGGTCAACAATTCGCCCCTGGCCGGACAGGAAGGCAAGTTTGTTACCAGCCGTCAGATTCGTGATCGTCTCAATAAAGAATTATTGGTGAACGTTGCCTTGCGTGTAGAAGATACTGCCGAGACCGATTCGTTTTTGGTTTCTGGGCGTGGCGAGTTGCATCTGACTATTTTGCTGGAGACCATGCGTCGCGAGGGTTTTGAATTGGCCGTTTCCAAGCCGCGCGTAGTATTCCGCACCATTAACGGCGAACAATGCGAGCCTTATGAAATGCTGACTGTCGATGTGGAAGAAATCAATCAGGGTGCAGTCATGGAAGAGCTAGGTCGCCGTCGCGGTGACCTGCAAGACATGCAATCTGATGGTCGGGGTCGCGTGCGTTTGGAATACCGCATCCCGGCGCGTAGCCTGATTGGCTTTCAAGGCGACTTCATGACCATGACTCGCGGCACCGGACTCATCTCACATGTGTTCGATGACTACGGCCCGGTTAAACCCGACATGCCCGGACGTCATAACGGTGTGTTGATTTCGCAGGACAACGGCGAGGCTGTCGCTTATGCACTGTGGAAACTGGATGATCGTGGCCGCATGTTTGTCAGCCCCGGCGACAAATTATACGAAGGCATGGTCATCGGCATTCATAGCCGCGATAACGACTTGGTGGTCAACCCCATCAAAGGCAAACAACTCACCAACGTGCGCGCCTCCGGCACCGATGAGGCCGTGCGCCTTACCACACCCATCAAACTTACATTGGAATCTGCCGTGGAGTTTATCGACGATGATGAATTGGTGGAAATTACCCCGCAATCTATTCGAGTGCGTAAACGTTATCTGACCGAGAACGAACGCAAGAGAGCAGGGCGATAGCCCAACTTACCGCGTTTTGATTAAGCCCTTAATCTTGCTCCCTCATCCCAACCCTTCTCCCGGAGGGAGAAGGACTGTGCATCCCTCTCCCTCCGGGAGAGGGACAAAGGGTGAGGGAACAATTTGGCATTGTTAAATTAGAAATTGAATAACGCGGTATTGAGATG
>JAKFXW010000097.1 GCA_021731185.1 Gallionellaceae bacterium | reverse complement strand
CCCACAAAATGCCACGAAGGTTGAAACATACAGCGTAGTTGTTACTCAAGTTCCAGCACATGAAATTTTATTCGCGCTGGCGCGGGATGCAAAAATCAATCTGGATATTCATGGCGGCATACAAGGTAATGTCACGCTCAATGCCATCAATCAAACTTTGCCACAAATTCTGGATCGCATGGCACGGCAAGTAGAAATCCGCTACGAGTTGAATGGCGCGAATCTGATCGTCATGCCCGACACGCCTTATCTCAAACATTACAAAATTGACTATGTCAACATGAGCCGTGATTCAGAAGGGACCATGTCCAATTCTACTCAGGTTGGCTCTGGCACTTCTGGCTCTGGCACTTCTGGTAGTGCAACGGGTGCAGGTACCCCATCCAGTAACAACTCGTCGCTGACCATCAAAAATACCACTAAAAATAATTTTTGGGTGACGCTGACGCAAAACATTAAAGACATCCTGCACGAAACAGATAAGGTCTTTCCGGCAGGTTCCAGTGAAACTTTTTTGCAGCAAAATAACACGATCAGCACATCGGGTACGGGCAGCCAATCCACCAACAATAGAACCCGCGCCAGAGCGACTATTGAGAGCAGTCCCAACCCTGCCACCTTGCAAACTGACGGCGCAACCATCACGCGTACCAACACTTTCCGTGAGGCTGCAGCGGTCATTGCTAATCCGGAAACGGGCATCATCACCGTGCGTGCGACCAGCAAGCAGCATGAAAAAATTCAGGAGTTTGTTGATCAAATCATGCTCAGCGCACGCCGCCAAGTGTTGATCGAGGCCACCATTGTTGAAGTACGGTTAAGCAATAATTATCAGCAAGGGATAGATTGGTCGCGCGTTCGCGGAATAGGTGGCACAGGCTTTAATGTCAGCCAGATTGCAACCGGCACTCAAGTTGCAGCAAATACCGGCAGCATTTTTAATCTAGGTTATCTAAATCCTACCTCGGCAATTGGCAGTATTGCTGCCTCCATCACGTTGCTGGAATCATTTGGTAATGTGAAGGTTTTATCCAGCCCCAAGTTAAGCGTGATGAACAATCAAACCGCCATGTTGCGCGTAGTGGATAACCTAGTGTACTTCGTTATTAACTCCACCACTTCTGCGCCCATCGGCAACAGCAGCGCGTTTACCACATTTACCACGACACCGAATGTTATCCCGGTCGGTTTCATTATAAGCGTAACTCCGCAGATTAACGATAACGACACCGTGCTGCTCAATCTGCGTCCTTCCATCACCCGCTTGCTAGGTTTCGTTAATGACCCTAACCCGCAGTTGGCTCAAACCATCCCGCCCACCGTCAGTCGCATTCCACAGACTCAAACGCGCGAGATTGAATCCGTGTTGAGAATTGAAAATAATCAAATCGCGGTGTTGGGTGGTTTAATGGAAGATCGTGTGGAAAAACTGTCAGATGAAATTCCGTTGCTTGGGCAAATTCCATTTTTCGGCAATTTTTTCAAGAACCGCAATGACACCACGACTAAAACAGAACTGGTAATTTTCCTGCGTCCGGTGATACTCAAAAATGCCAGTGTTGAAGGAGATCTGGATCGTTTTCGCGACACTTTACCCGACCAGAATTTTTTCAAGTCAAATAACAAACCCAGCGACGATAACAGCAACAAACTATGAGCCTGCTATTAGACGCACTTAAAAAATCTGAAGAGGCTCGCTTATCCAATCAATCCGGGCTATCCAATCAACCCAGCCCTGCTGCAACCACACCCAGCGTAACCTCTGCCCCACAAGGGGACAATGCCCCACAAGGGGACAATGAGTTAACGCTGGAAGCCTTACCGCAAGCGTCCGCACACGAAGCTGCTGCCTCGGATCGCAAAACCGCTATCGAATTAGGGCCGGCACGCGTGACGGCACAAAATTTATTTGCCGCAAAAATTGCCCCTAAATCAAACAAAATTAACCTGGGTATTGTGCCTATTGCAGTTATCTCGGGATTGTTTTTTGCGTTTGTGGGCGGCATTTATATCTGGCTGGAAACCGCCATTCCACCCACACCACAAGTGCCGCATCGCATGGCAATCGCACCTGCTGCCCCTATCGCTACGACTCCTGAGAACTTGGTTGCTGATACGCCACTTCCCACCAGTATCGAGCCAGCAATCTCGTCCCACATCCCACAAGGGGACAATAAGGGAACAATGTCTACCAGCCAGACAAATGGGAATAAATCTGTTTCTATCGCAACAGCCTTTACAAAAAAATCTGGTACTCGTTCTAAAACGCCTTCTGCCGCCAGCACTGCACAGCCTGCTCTAGTGTCCGCTCCTCCGGCTGAGCCACCTCCCTTGCTGATGTTCAAGCCGCATGTAAATAATATCTCTGCGCAATTAGCAGATGCCTATCGTGCCTATCGCGCAGGGAATATGATTACCGCTGAGGAACTTTACCAGGCGATATTGCAGCAGGATACAAAAAATCGTGATGCCTTGTTGGGCATGGCAGCCATCGCACAGCAGCAACAAAATGATGGTCTCGCCATACAATATTACAGTCAGGTACTGGCATTAGACCCGCGCGACCCTGCAGCATATGCTGCCATGTCCACGCTGAATTTGAGCGATCCGTCCAGTGCGGAAAGTCACCTTAAACTTTTAATCCCGCACCGCCCTCATGCTGGTATTCTTTACTTTGCGCTGGGCAATGTTTATGCCGAACAATCACGCTGGGGTGACGCGCAGCAAGCATATTTCAATGCAGTTAATAGAGAGATGGAAAACGCGCAATTCAATTTTAATCTGGCAGTCAGCCTCGATCATCTCGGACAGAATGAACTTGCGGCACAATATTATCAGCGCGCCATGCAACTTGACCAAGCGGGTGCTGCCAGTTTTAATCATGCAGCGGCGCAGCAACGCTTGCAGAAATTAGCCCCGCCGTAACGGTGTGGCACTCACTCCGGAATCAGCATGTCAGTCCAAACACAACAGCTCGGTCATCTACTGGTAAATAAAGGGGTCATCAGTAGCGATCAACTACGTCTTGCCCTGCAAGAGCAACAAAAAAACCATCAGCCGTTAGGACGCTTGCTGGTTGGTCTGGGCTTTCTGACAGAAGCCATCATACGCGATGTGATCTCAGAAAATCTAGGGCAGGAAAGCGTCGATTTTTCTGCCATCATTATTGACCCTGCAGCCATTAAACTCATTCCCAAAGACATTGCCCGTCGCTATCTGCTGCTGCCCCTGTCGATCGATTTACCGATCAAACAACTCACGCTGGCAGTCGCTGACCCAGACAACATTATTGCACTGGATCAATTGCGCGCCTTGTTGAAGGATGAATATACCTTAGTTACACAGGTTGCCAGTGAGTCCGACATTTTGCGGGCGATTGATCAGTACTATGGTTTTGAATTATCTATCGACGGCATTCTGCATGAGATTGAGCCGACTGATATGGAGTATCAAACGCTACAGGCTGGCGCAAATGAATTCAGCCAACCTGTGGTGCGTTTGATTGACGCGCTGCTTACTGAAGCAGTTCAACAAGGCGCGTCAGACATACACTTTGAACCGGAACACAGCTTCCTCCGCATACGCTATCGCATAGACGGCGTGTTACGTCAGGTGCGTAGCTTGCACAAAAGCTTCTGGCCGGCGATGGTAGTACGAATGAAAGTCATCAGCAGCATGAATATCGCCGAAACCCGTGCACCGCAAGATGGCCGTATTTCATTACGCTTATCAGGCCGACCTATAGATTTTCGCGTGGCCTCACATCCCACAACGCATGGTGAAAATCTGGTTCTGCGTATTTTGGATCGACAAAAAGGCATCGTGCCGATTAACCAACTGGGTTTGGATGATGCGGCGCTCACCACCATGAAGTTAATCATTGCCAAACCTGAAGGCATCATCCTGATGACCGGCCCCACCGGTAGCGGTAAAACGACCACGCTGTATTCGGTGCTCAATCATGTGAATACCGAGTCCATTAACATCATGACGCTGGAAGACCCGGTTGAATATCCAATTCCCCTGGTACGACAAACTTCGGTCAACGAAGCCACCAAACTGGATTTTGTAAACGGCATACGCTCCATGATGCGACAAGATCCAGACATTATTCTGGTCGGCGAAATTCGCGATCATCCTACTGCCGAAATGGCTTTCCGCGCGGCTATGACTGGTCATCAAGTGTATTCCACATTGCATACCAATTCGGCCATAGGCGCAATTCCGCGCCTGCTCGACATCGGCATTTTGCCGGACATTATGGCCGGCAACATCATCGGCATTATTGCTCAACGCCTCGTGCGCGTACTGTGCCCGCATTGCAAATATGCATACCGTCCAGATCAAGGCGAGTGTACCTTGCTCGGCTTGCATAATGCGCAACTTGATAGTGGACTGACGCTATATCGCGCCACTGGCTGTGAATTGTGTCGGCATCAAGGATACAGCGGGCGGCGGGCAATCATGGAATTGCTCAAAATGGATAGTGACCTCGATGATCTGGTAGCGCGCCGTGCCAGTATCCGCGACATCAAACAAGCCGCGAAAGACAAGGGATTCCGCCCGCTGGCCAGCGATGGACTGCGACGCGTATTACAGGGGCAAACTTCGTTATCTGAAGTGGCGCGAGTGGTCGATCTTACTGACCGCATAGGTTAGGGAGCTAAACGTGGCGCTGTACTCCTATAAGGCAATCAACGCGCAAGGGCAATCCTCTAAGGGTTTGCAGGATGCGGCAAATATAATTGATCTTGAAATGCGCTTGAATCGCGGCGGGCTGGATTTAATCAGCGCCAAAGAAAGTGCACGCAAGGCCAGTTTCGGCAGTCGTAAAGTAAAACGCGCCGACCTCATCACCTTCTTTTTTAATCTGGAACAATTTATACACGCTGGCGTACCGCTGCTGGATTGCCTATCTGATTTACGCGACAGCATGGATGACCAAAAATTTCGCGCCATCATTGCCAGCATGGTTGAGTCTATACAGGCCGGTAAAAATTTATCGCAAGCGATGACACAACATCCAGATACCTTTGATCCAGTATTTATCAACCTGACACATGTGGGCGAGGAAAGTGGGCGCTTGGGGGAAATATTCAAACACTTGACGGAATCACTCAAGTGGCAAGATGAGATCGCTTCGCAAACCCGCAATATGATGATCTATCCAGCGTTTGTGGGCAGCGTGGTGTTGGCCGTTACATTTTTTCTGATGATATATCTGGTGCCGCAGCTGGTCAGTTTCATCAAAAGCATGGGGCAGGAAATTCCTATTCAAACCCGGATGCTGTTAGCCACCTCGGCCATTTTTGTCGACTACTGGTATATCATTCTGACGCTGCCTGTGGCACTGTTTGGTTTGCTGAAACTGGCGCTGTTCTATAATCCCGGCCTGCAATATCATGTTGATAATCTCAAGCTGCATATCTGGCCGACCGGATCCATTCTGCGAAAAATTATTCTGGCACGTTTTGCCAATACCTTTGCCATGATGTATGGCTCAGGCATTACCATTCTGGAATGTATCGCTAATTCACGCGCCTTGGCCAACAATCAGGTGATTGCACAGAGCTTGGATAAAATCACCCACGAGATCGAGTCCGGACAAAATCTTACACAAAGTTTTATGAGTACTCACATTTTTCCACCGCTGGTTATTCGCATGTTAAAAGTGGGTGAAGCTACTGGCGAACTGGATCTGGCGTTACGCAATGTCAGTTATTTTTATGATCGCGAGGTGAAAGATTCAATCAAGCGTATGCAAGTCATGATTGAGCCGACCATGACCATTGTTCTGGGTATTTTGCTGGGGTGGGTGATGTTGTCAGTGCTGTCGCCCATTTATGATTTAATAGGCAAGGTGAAATTTTAATGTACCACAAGGGCACAATGTCTAACAAACTATTATTGTTCCTTAGTGCAGAATCATTTCACGCCTATCTATGGGTCAATAAAGCATTGGTATCCGAGCAACATTTTGCGGATACCGCGCAGGGGCGCGAGCAGTTTGGCCAGTTTCTTTTAACTCAGCCCAGCACGCCCATTTATCTGCTCACGGATTTTATCGAGGAAGATTTTCGTCATGAAACCGTGCCGCATTTGCGTGGGAGCGAACGCAGTGGGATGTTGCAGCGTAAATTTGAACAGTATTACCGCAACACCCCGTTCCGCCAAGCCTTACTACTCCAGCGCAGTAATGAGGGGCGGCGCGATGAGGATATTCTATTTTCTGCCCTCACTAATCCTGCTCACATTTCACCTTGGCTTGGCATCCTGCTGGCCAACAGCATCCCGCTTGCAGGCATTTATTCAGTGTCCAATATCAGCGCACCACTGGTTAAAGATATAAATTCTGATCATCTACTGTTACTCTCGTGGGAAAAACACGCGGGTTTGCGCCAAACTTATTTCAACCACAAGCGTCTGCATTTTTCACGTCTGGTGAGTGTCAGTCCCAACAAACCGTTTGGGGAAGTTGTCGCGTCAGAGACGGCTCGCACCGAGCATTATCTGCACAGCTTAAGTTTATTACCGCATGGGCAGGTGTTGGACGTGGTGATGATATGCCATGCGAATCAACGCGCAGAACTGGAAAAGAAATTACGAAACACTAGTGCGATGCATTTTTCCTACCTCGATATACAAACATTGGGCAAGCAGTTGAACACTACGTTTAACTATGTTGAGTCGGATGCCACTCCGCTGTTCCTGCACTTGCTGGCGACCAAGCCTCCGCCCAGCCAATACGCTTCAGCCGAGCACAAGCATTTTTTTAATCTCTGGCAATTGCGCCGCAATCTGCTGGGACTGAGTGCCGCGCTCATGCTGGGCAGTTTAATTTGGGGTATAACCAACCTCTGGGCGGGTTACTCACTCAATTCGGATAGCGAATCCATGCATGTAGAAATTCAGCAGCTCACGCAGCAAACACAAAAAATTATTCAAAACTTTCCCAGCACGCCCGGCTTTGCCAAAGCGCTGGCGACAGCCAGTGATATGAAAACAGCAGTACTACTGGTGCGTAAACTCGATCAACATTCTCCGTCACCACAAGTCATTTTGGCTGACCTGAGCATGGCGTTAAATGTGTTTCCCAATATTAAAGTTAATAAATTGGCGTGGCATCTTAATTCCATTCGTTCTGCGACTGCCTCGCCCGAGCATGTGATCCTGCTCAATGGTGAATTGCAGAAATGGTCGGGCAATTATCGCGATGGCTTGGCCTATCTGGAGGATTTTCAGCAAGCATTATCCAAGCACGGGCATGTGGTCACACCTATTGCCTTACCACTGGATGTCAGTGCATCGGGTAGCATTGCTATCAATGAAAACATCGATAAGCCAGCACAGTTTGAGCTGAAAATTCTCTGGCGACCCCAACCATGAGAATCAAATCATGAAACTCTCCCTCAAAGATTGGCCGCACATCAAAGTGGGCGGACTCGTTTTTCTGCTCACGCTGGGCTTAAGTAGTGCGATTATTTTATTGAGTGAAAATTATTTAGAAAATATCCACGCCAGTCAAAATTCCTCCCAACAACTATTGAATGAGGCGCGCCGTAAACTGGCCGGAGCGCGTGAAGACCGTGGCAATATGAATGCCTACACAGCAGAGTACAGCGCCTTGCTCAATCACAACATTTTGAACGCAAACCAGCGCTTGGATTGGATAGAAGGATTAGATAAACTAAAGCAACAAAATCATGTACTGGACTTTAAATATACTATTTCTCCACAGCAGAATTTCGTTCCTAATCCACCCTTGGATCACGGAAATTTTGAACTTAAAAAAAGTGCAATGATGCTGCAATTAGATTTATTGCACGAGGAACAGCTCATCCATTTTTTTAATGCCCTGCATGCACAGGTCAAAGGGCGGTACATCCTTGAACAATGCGTGCTCGAGCGCAAGGGTGCAATGTCGGAGAATTCTCCTGTCAGCGCGTTCAATACCACCGCACAAATTCACGCCACATGTAATGGTGGCTGGCTGGCACTACACAATAGGAATGCGCCATGAGTCATGATTCATACCCTAGCCATCATTCCCGAGCGGGCATAACAAAACAGCTGACACTTATTTGCATTACACTCGGCATGTTCGCTTGGGCAATCTCCTCCGCCTTGCACGCTGCCGAATTAGGACGTTTATTTTTTACCCCGAAAGAGCGCGCACAACTGGAGCGAGCTCAAACAGGCAAACGCATCCCTGGCCGCGCAAACTCTGCGGTGACAAACTCTTCGGTGATCGTCAACGGCATTGTGCAACGACATAACGGGCCACGCACAGCGTGGATTAATGGTGTGCCTCAGAACGCCAAAACCAGCGATGAAAAAAACCCTGACTCCATTTCTATCACTCTGCCTGGTAATTCGCGACCTATGAAATTAAAAGTTGGGGAACAATTAAAGTCCACCCGACCCATACGAAACAGATCGCCTGAGTAAGCAATCGTGCGACCATTACACTCACCTGCCATTTTTTCTGCTCTATCCCGCAAGCAGCGCGGCGTAGCGTTAATGGTGATGCTGGTGATATTGGTAGTGGGCACCGCCACAGTGCTGGTGAATTCGTTAACTTCATCCTCGGTTAAAACTGCACGTCAGGAAAATACCTCCGCCGCGCTGGCACAGGCAAAAGATGCGTTGATCGGTTATGCCGTCAGTGACCCTAATCGTCCCGGAGAGCTGCCCTGTCCTGATTTTAATAATGATGGGATGATTACCTTGGCAGATTATTCTGGAAGTAGCTGCCAAAGCTTGATTGGAAGGTTGCCATGGATAACACTGGGATTACCCGATCTGCGCGATGGATCGGGTGAGCATCTATGGTATGCGGTATCCAACTCGTTTCATGCTAATGGCTCGGCCATTCTCAACAGCAACACCAAGGGTACACTTTTGGTATACAACGCCGATGGTGTATCCCTGCAGACCGCAGCAGGCTACGACGCAGTTGCAGTCATATTCTCGCCGGGTAGTGCCCTCGGCTCACAGACTCGAAACACCGCTACTGAACAAAACAGCGCGGCAAACTACCTGGACATTGCCAATAGCCGGAACAATGCCTCCGCCAGCGGCCCCTTTATTGCAAGCGCCCAATCTGCCACCTTCAACGACCAACTCCTGTTCATCACCACCAAAAGCTTGATGCCCTTGGTTGAACAACGGGTGGCCGGCGAGGTAAAACGGGCGCTTACCAACTACTATATGGCCAACGGCTACTACCCATGGGCAGACAGCGTATCTGCGCCCGGCGATTACGATGCCAATGACGGGTATAATCGAGGCTGGCTGCCTAACAGTGCGGCCGCAGGCTCGGCAGCTGGGTGGTCCGGCACCGCCCGCCCTCAGCAATGGTTTTTTGACAACCAATGGTACACGCTGATCTACTACAGCGTAGCGAAGGACTTCACGAAAAGCGGCAGTTGCGACCCAGGCTTTTGCACTGAAAACAAGCTGAGCGTGGATCACCCTGTCAACACCGAGGTGCGAGTATTGTTTTTCATGCCTGGAACATTCAGCAGTACACTGCA
>JAKFXW010000064.1 GCA_021731185.1 Gallionellaceae bacterium | reverse complement strand
CTTGAAACGGAGCCGGATGAACTGCAGGCCGCCAAACACCTGAGCTTCAGCACCAATCTGGATGACCTGCGTGCCTGCAACTGCTTCATCGTCACCGTGCCAACGCCGATTGACGAGCACAAGCGCCCAGATCTGACGCCACTCATCAAGGCCAGTGAAACAGTGGGCAAAGTGCTTAAGGCGGGCGACATCGTCATTTACGAGTCCACCGTTTACCCCGGCTGCACTGAAGAAGATTGCGTTCCCATCCTCGAAAAGTTTTCCGGCCTGAAATTCAACCAAGACTTCTTTGCGGGCTATAGCCCCGAGCGGATCAATCCCGGCGATAAAGAGCACCGTGTCACCACCATCAAGAAAGTCACTTCAGGCTCTACGCCTGAAATCGCTGACATGGTGGACGCCCTGTACAACCAGATCATCACGGCCGGCACCCACAAAGCCAGCAGCATCAAGGTAGCCGAAGCCGCCAAGGTGATTGAAAACACCCAGCGCGACGTCAACATCGCTCTCATTAACGAACTGGCGCTCATCTTCAACAAAATGGGGATTGATACCGAAGCGGTATTGCAAGCCGCTGGCACCAAGTGGAACTTTTTGCCCTTTCGTCCCGGCCTGGTGGGCGGCCACTGTATCGGCGTGGACCCGTATTACCTCACCCACAAGGCAGAGTCCATTGGCTACCACCCTGAAATCATCCTGGCCGGCCGCCGCCTAAACGACAGCATGGGTGCCTACGTGGTCACTCAACTTGTTAAGACCATGACCCAGCGCCGCATCCATGTGCAAGGCGCGCGCGTGTTGGTGATGGGTCTCACCTTCAAAGAAAACTGCCCCGACCTGCGTAACACCCGCGTGGTGGACATCGTCAAAGAACTGGCCGACTACAACGTGCAGGCCGATGTGTTTGACCCCTGGGCCAGCATAGAAGAAGCCCAGCACGAATACGGTATTACCCCCATTCAGCAGCCTGCCGTGGGGGACTATGACGCGATCATCATTGCCGTAGCCCACCACCAGTTCAAAGCCATGGGCCTGGCCACCATCCGCGCCTTGGGCAAACCCGAGCATGTGCTCTACGATCTTAAATACCTGCTGCCCGCGTCAGACAGCGACCTGCGCTTATGACCAAAGCACCCAAAGCCGCCCCTGCCACAGGCAAACAAATCGTTGCACCGCTGCAGTCGCTCATCGGTGGCCGGATTTTGGCGCTGCGCGAACAGCGCGTGAAGCTCGATGCTGATCTGGCCGATCTGTATGGTGTGCAGACCAAGGTGCTGGTGCAAGCGGTCAAGCGCAACCTTGCACGTTTTTCACAAGATTTCATATGTCAGCTTTCGGCCGATGAGTTCACGGCTTTGAGGTCACAAACTTTGACCTCAAACACAGGGCGCGGCGGACGCAGAACGGCACCCTATGCGTTCATCGAGCAAGGTGTGGCGATGTTGTCGTCGGGTTTTAATACCAGCCAGGTCAAAGACCGTCGCGAACCCATCATGCCCACGCAGTACATCAGCAAAAATAGTGATGAAAACGGGCTCTAACCGTCGTCCAATATGCGCAAGCAGCTATTAAAAAATAGTAACTATGACCCCCTACACCCAACTTCAGCAAAACCTAAGCCAGCAGCCCCATACCTGGCTGGTCACCGGCGTGGCCGGCTTCATCGGCAGCAACCTGCTCGAAACCCTACTCAGGCTGGGCCAGCGCGTAGTCGGCCTGGACAACTTTGCCACCGGCCACCAGCGCAACCTGGATGAAGTGCAAAGTCTGGTAACCCCGGAACAGTGGCGCCATTTCCAGTTCATCCAAGGCGACATCCGCAATCTTGAAGACTGCCAGCGCGCCATGCTCTTTCTCCCTTTCCCCCTGGGAGCGGGCAGGGGTGAGGGCTCCCCGAATTGCAGCATCCCTGTCGATTACGTCCTCCACCAAGCCGCCCTGGGCAGCGTTCCCCGCAGCATCCAGGACCCCATCACCACCAACGCCGCCAACATCACCGGTTTCCTGAACATGCTGGTGGCCGCGCGAGACGCCAAAGTCAAACGCTTTGTCTATGCCGCCAGCAGCAGTACCTATGGCGACCACCCCGGCCTGCCCAAAGTGGAAGACACCATCGGCAAACCACTGTCGCCCTATGCCGTGACCAAGTATGTGAATGAACTGTACGCAGATGTCTTCGGCAAAACCTACGGCATGCAAAGCATCGGCTTGCGCTATTTCAACGTCTTTGGTTCGCGCCAAGACCCCAATGGTGCCTACGCGGCGGTCATCCCCAAGTGGATTGCCAGCATGATCAAAGGCGAGCCCGTATACATCAATGGCGATGGTGAAACCAGCCGCGACTTTTGCTTTATTGCCAACGTGGTGCAGGCCAATCTGCTGGCTGCCACCACGCAAAAGCCCGAAGCCGTGAACCAAGTCTATAACGTCGCCGTCGGTGATCGCACCACGCTCAATCAACTGTACGAGCAGCTACACCTGAACTTGCTACCCAGCTACCCGAACCTGCGAGGCGTGCAGCCCGTTTATCGCGATTTTCGTGCAGGGGATGTGCGCCACTCGCTGGCCGACATTAACAAAGCCGCCTCGTTATTGGGCTACCAGCCTACCCACCACATAGGTGAAGGGCTTAAAGTGGCGATGGAGTGGTATGTCAGCTGCGTTTCTGCATAAATGGCGGGTTAAACGGCACTTCCCGCCATGAAACAAACAGTTCAACTCGGCGCTCTTTCAGCGGCGAATATCGGCATCGCCTTCCTGTTCCAGTGGTATGTCCTCACCCAATTGGGACCTGGGATAGAGACGGACGCGCTGTTTGCCGGCATGACAGTTCCTCTGCTTGTTCTGTCGGTCATCAGCGGATCACTCATGCACGTATTGGTGCCGGTTCTTGCAGGAGAAAGCGAAGATCGTCTTCGGCATAATGCATGGGGCTTGCTTGTTCTTGTGGGAGGCTTGTTCGGGATATTAGCCATTCTGCTTTATGTCTCCGCCCCTTGGTGGATACCGATCACCGTACCCGGTTTCAGCGAAGCGGGGCAGGCTTTAACTGTCGAACTTACTCGCATTCAGCTCATCGGCATGGTGTTTGCCGCCATCAATGGTGTGCAATGGGCTGCTTATCATGCGCGGCAGCAGTTTGTGTGGGCTGAGTTCACCCCGATTCTCGCCAGTGCTTTTGCCTTACTGTTATTGATTTGGGCACTACCTCGTTTTGGTGTGATTGCGGCGGCATGGATCAGCACCTTGCGCATGGGCCTGCAAACTTTGCTGCTTGCTCCTGGTATGGGAAGACCCGTTCGCCCTGACCTGAAAAGTGTCGCTATCCAACAAGCTTGGCAGCGCATCAAACCCCTGCTGTTGGGCACAGCCTATTACAAGACCGATCCACTGGTTGACCGCTTTCTGCTTTCCACGGCCAGTAGCGGCAGTCTGTCGTTGTATTACCTCGCGCAGCAGATTTACGGTGCCGCTAGTCAGGTGCTTAACAAGGCTGTCGCTACTCCCCTAGTGCCGCTGCTTAGCAAGCTGCACAAGGAAGGGGATAGCGACGGATTTCGGCGTGTTTATCTTCGGAAATTATGGCAGGTAAGTGCGATTGGCATCGTCAGCCTATTGGTTTTAGGTTTATTTGGTCAGGCTATGCTTGATTTGTTGGTTGGTCACGGCAGTGTAAGTTCCGACAACGTGAAAGAATTGTGGTGGATTATGATTTGGCTTGGCGGCATGTTTATAGGGGGAGTGACGGGGCAGATTTGTTCAACTTCTTTTTATGCCTGTGGCGACACCATAACCCCCACGCGGATGTCTATGCTTACCTATACAGTATATATTCCTTGCAAGGTGGCTGCTTTCTATTTCTCAAATGTAATAGGTTTGGCGGTGGTCACAAGCATTTATTACATAACAAATTCGTTACTGCAGGTTTACCTGTTAGAGAGAAAACAGACTTTATGAGTACGCAAAAACAAGAAGTCATACTAGAAGATGTTTCGTGCCCTCTTGGCTGTAGTAAGAGCGATGAAGTCATACTTACGGGCCGTGATCTTCTGCATGATCTGCCCGGAGAATTTGCCGTCCTCAAATGCCGTAACTGTAAACTGAAGCGAACCAGCCCCCGGCCAACCCCGGACACTATCGGTTTTTATTACCCGGACGATTATGGCCCCTATGTCGGGACCAGAGTACAACAGGCGAGGCCACAATCAGCTAGTTGGATTAAGAAATTATTGAGGCCCATAGTTGGTCGAATATTCAATTTCAATATGACAACCCTGCCAGCTATGGCGCCGGGTCGGATGCTGGAAATTGGCTGCGCTTCTGGTGCTTTTCTGCACCAGATGGCGGGACAAAGCTGGCAGGTGGAGGGTATCGAGTTTTCCGAGAAAGCCGCTCAAGCGGCAGCTCAACTTGGCTACCGCGTTCATGCAGGACCGCTTGAGACTGCCCCTCAGCCACATGAGCCCTTCGATCTTATCGTGGGTTGGATGGTGTTGGAACATCTTTACGATCCAATTGGCGGGCTGCAGAAGCTGCGCAAATGGGCCAAGCCAGACACATGGTTGGTATTGTCCGTCCCCAATGCTGGGGCGTTAGAATTTCGCCTATTTAAAAATAAGTGGTACGCACTACAGCTACCCACACACTTCAACCATTTCACACCGGAAACGTTAGAAAACGTTCTATCGGCTAGTGGATGGACGCTGGAAAAGGTTCATCACCAGCGCGTGTTAAGTAATTTGATCGCCAGCACAGGCTATGTTTTGCGGGATAAGGGCTATGCCAAGTTGGGGGAAAAGTTTATCAATTTTCCTGAGCAAGCCGGTAAATGGCACTATGTGCTCTATCCGCTGGCCTGGTTGTTAAGTGTGTTTGGCCAGACTGGGCGCATGACTATTTGGGCGAGGGTTAAGTCGTGACTGGGGAGTGCAAACTCAAAGTTACGATAATGATTCCTACTTTTAATCAGGCGGATTTTATTCGCGAGGCGATTGATTCGGCGCTGGCCCAAACTTATAAAAACCTGGAAGTCATCGTCGGGGATGATGCTTCCACGGATGCGACACCGGAGATTGTGGCGAAAATAAACGACCCAAGGCTCAGGTATGTTCGGAACACGTGCAACCTTGGACGCGCCGCAAACTATAGAAATTTGCTGTACAAGCATGCCGCTGGTGATTACGTTGTAAATTTAGATGGGGATGATTACTACACTGACCCCGATTTTATAAAGGAAGCGGTCAAGCTCATTGATCGTACTCAGAGTGTGGTAATGGTTGTCGCAAGAGCCACAACTAAAGCAGAGAATAGTGAGCATGTTTCTGACATTCCTGTTCATGAAAAGGCGACTGGAATGCAGATTTTGAGAAAGCTTCCCGATGATAAGTATTTTGTTATGCACATGGCAACGTTGTATGCCAGAAAACCTGCACTCGTAGTCGACTTCTACAGGTCTGCGGCCATTAGCTCAGATTGGGAATCCTTGTATCGATTGTGCTTGCGAGGTGTTGTTGCATACTTGGACAGAGAAGTTGGCGTTTGGCGAATTCATGGAATGAATGAAACAGGAACAATTAACCCTGTAAAGCAATTAGAGAATTTGGCTATTTGGCCGGCAATTTATAAAGATGCGGCAACCTTTGGCATGAATTCAATTTTGGCAAAATTTGTTTCCGCAAAATGCATTGCATTTTTTTCGCAATCGAGTTGTGTGAGAGTTTCGATGAATGGCAATGCGGTGTTAGTAAAGTTTGTGATTGACATTTTTAGAACCTATAAATTTGCCGCATTGCTGCTTGTGCTAACGCCTAAATATGCAGCGCGTGTAATACTTTGTCTGATGGGTTATTACCGCCGAAAGAGTATTCTCTGATGTGCGGCATCGCTGGCTTTATTCACCGTGGCGTAGACCGCGATGTTTCTTCATCGCTGCTTGCGCAGATGCTCAAACCAATTCATCATCGTGGTCCGGACGATGGTGGTGTGTGGGTGGACGAGCAGTACGGCGTTGCACTTGGACATCGCCGTCTTTCCATACTTGATCTATCTCCCGCCGGTCATCAGCCGATGGCAAGTGCGTGTGGGCGTTTCGCGGTCGTATTCAACGGGGAAATTTACAACCACCTCGATCTGCGAAAAAATCTGGAAAAATCAAATCAACTGCCCATCGGCGGTTGGCGCGGGCATTCAGATACCGAAACCTTGCTGGCTTGTTTTTCTGTTTGGGGGATCGATAAGACGCTTCAATCCACCGTTGGCATGTTCGCGCTGGCGCTGTGGGACAAACACGAAAAATCCTTGACCCTTGCACGTGATCGCGTTGGCGAGAAACCGCTGTATTACGGCTGGCAAAAGGGTGTGTTTCTGTTCGGTTCTGAACTAAAAGCCCTGCGCGCGCATCCTGCTTTCAGCGGCGAGATGGATTGGCATGCAGCCAGCACTTTTTTGCGTTTGAACTATATTCCCGCACCATCGAGCATCTATCAGGGGATTTTCAAACTTGTGCCGGGTACGTTCCTCCAATTGACACAACACCATGTTCAGCAGGGCACACTGCCATCACCTGTGCCCTATTGGTCGCTGGGTGAAGCAGCAAAACGCGGTTTGGAGAATCCTTTCAACGGCAGCTTCTCTGATGCGGTAGATGAGCTCGAAACTCTGGTGCGCCAGGCGGTGCAGTTGCAGTCGGTGGCCGATGTGCCCGTGGGAGCTTTTCTATCCGGCGGCATTGATTCATCCACCGTCGTTGCCATGATGCAATCTGCAACCACGTCAAAGGTCACCACTTTTTCTATCGGCATGCCCGATGCCAAGATGGACGAATCGCAACATGCGGCAGCGGTGGCACGGCATTTAGGTACGAACCATGTCGAGCATATGATTCAACCACATGAAGCATTGGACTTGATTCCTCGTTTATCTGAAATTTGGGATGAGCCGTTTGCCGATAGCTCGCAGATTCCTACCTATCTGGTAAGTCAATTGGCAAAGCAGCAAGTGACGGTGGCCTTGTCAGGCGACGGCGGGGATGAGTTCTTTTTGGGCTATTCACAGTATGGTTTCTACCAAAAACTCTGGAAAACAAGACATCTCGGCAAGTTACCTTGGAATGCGGCCTTCATCGCACTTTCGCCGCTGGCGAAAAATCAACGTGTAGCTTCGGTGTTGAGACGATCAAAATCACTGGTTAATACTTGGCGTCAACCGGATTCACAAGCACTCAATCGTTATTGGATGGATCGATACCGGCAAGGCAGCGTGCCGCTGACAGAACAGCGTGGCGTAGCGATGCTTGATTTTCCTATCCTGTCCGATGCAGCCACTACAGCCGGTCTATGGGATGCCGGCACCTATTTGCCAGACGATATTCTGGTCAAGGTGGATCGCGCCGCGATGGCAAACAGTTTGGAAACGCGCGCACCGTTGCTGGATCACCGCATTATCGAATTTGCTTATCGTTTGCCGCTGGAATACAAGCTGCAGCGAGGTGTAGGAAAAAAAGTGCTACGCGAAGTGCTGTATCGTCATGTGCCAAAACAACTCGTGGATAGACCGAAGATGGGTTTTTCCATTCCGCTTGCGGCTTGGCTGGGAAACGAATTGCGGCCATGGGCAGAAAATCTGCTTAATCAGATTTCAGATGATTCCGAACATTTCAATAAGCCGATGATTGATCAGCTATGGAAGGAGCATTTGTCAGGTCAGCGTGTACATACAGAACAGTTGTGGGGAATTTTTAGTTTGTTGGGGTTTGCAAGATGAAGTCGGTACCAACTAAAGTGGTTTATACGGCTGTCTTCGGTAACTACGACCACGTTCCGGCAGTCAATCCGGAATGGGATTGTGATTTTGTTTGTTTTACCGATAACCCTGAACTCGCTTCACAGGGTTGGCAGATGGTGATGGTTCAATTGAATGGCGAGTCACCTGCTCAGGTGAACAGGCGCTACAAAATGTTGCCACATAAATATTTGCCAAATTACGAACGTAGCCTGTATGTAGACGGGAACATCAGAATTATGGCCGACCCAAGGCCGTTGTTTGAAAAATACCTAGAAAAAGCCGTTATCGCCATACCCAAACATCAAGACAGAAATTGTGCTTATGCCGAGGCGAAGCTGTGTATAAAGGGGGGGCGCGTAGATAAAGAAATAGCTGAACAACAAATGGCGCGGTATTCAGCAGACGGCTTCCCGGAAAAATTCGGGATGACTGAAAACGGCATCATTTTTCGAAGGCATCATGATGAAAATGTGATAGCCATGATGGACTCTTGGTGGGAAGAGTATTGCTATGGTGGCAGGCGCGATCAGTTAAGCCTTCCTTATTTGATTTGGAAACACAAAATTGATGTATTGGAGTGTACTGAGGGGCCGCGCATAAGCGCAAAGTTTTTCGAAATAGAATTGCACGCAATTGACAAATCAAAATCATTCATTAAGCGATTGGCCAGGCAAGCAAATGGAAAGAAGCATTTAAGTTATTATTATTTAATTGTTTCCAAAGTTGTCTCTTTAGTAGTCGTTGTCAGAGACAACCTAAAGATGAAAAATCGTAAATCATAGTGAATGGGCATGAAGCAAATTTCGAGCAAATTGGTCAGGCACATCTTATTCAAAAGGCATGGCGTTTTTTTGATGACGCTCTTTGCATTGTTTGGATTCTTATTGGCTATTACGCAGATTCTTGGTCAGAGTCCTGACTATTCCGACTACAACGATTTTTTTGACTTGGTCCGAAGTGGAGGCCTAGATGTCCTTGCCGTAAGCAGATTCGAGCCTGGATTCTCAATTCTCGCCCTTGTTCTGACAAAGTTATTTACTACCAACGTGATTGTTTATGGCTGGATTGTTGTTGCAGCCATGCTATTTAAAGGCTGGGCAATCAATGCCTACTCGTCAAGCCAGAAGATATTCTTTGTTGTCGCCGCGTTCTATTTTTCACGTTATTTCCCACTCCACGAACTTACTCAATTAAGAGCGGCATGTGCCATCGCTTTAATTTTGGTGGGTGCAGTTTTTTTGTGGAATGGAAATTTTTTTATTGGCATTTTGATTTGCGCTTCGGCCCTGTTGTTCCATATGTCCGCAGCGGCCGTCATTCCAGCTCTTTTTGTTGCCGCCTCCAAACGCCGGCAGGTTTTGTTTATTTCGTTCATGGCGTTTGTTTTTACTTTTGCTTTTTCAGGTATTCTTACAGGCTATCTTGGCGATTTTATTCCAATGGTTGATGCTTATCAAGCTGGTGGCTTTGGGGAGGATAGGCCCAATCCTTTTGCCATTCAGTTGTTAATTGATTGGACGATGATTGCTGTTTCGCTCATCATGTGGGATAGGCTTTCTTTGCTTATGAAACGTATCGTTTTATTGGAGATAATTGGCCTTGCGATATTTTATGGCGGGATCGAATTTTCTGTTATTGCACACAGGATTAGAGAGTTTTATAGGCTCTATGCCGTTTAGTGTGGAACTTGACATCACAGGCACCGATGAATTAGCACGCCGACCTGTGGCATGGCCAGCTGCAGAGGATTGGCGGGCAAATGCTTGAGCTTGGACATGCGCAAATACG
>JAKFXW010000164.1 GCA_021731185.1 Gallionellaceae bacterium | reverse complement strand
ACATAATCCACATGCCGCGCACGCACTGGCGAAAAATCTGGCGGATATGTCGCAAAATGATGTAACCAAGCAAAGTAAAACTTTTGCCATCTTCTCTATGCTTAAAGACAAAGATCAGGTGGGTGTGGTGCGGGCGCTGGCAAAAAAAATTGACGTGTGGTTGGTGGCAGGAATAGATGCGGTGCGCGGCGCGACTTCCGCCGAGATGGCGGCAGTGCTGCAGGGTGAAGGCTTATCGGCGTTATCCTTCGTCACAATTGCTGAGGCAGTGCAGAGTGCCTGCAATCAGGCTAGTGAAAATGATAGAATTGTCGCCTTTGGATCCTTCTACACAGTGGCAGAAGTGATGCGCGCGCGAGGGCTGCACCAAAGGTAGGCAATCCGCATCCAACCGAAGGTTGGGCGGAATTGGCACCGTGATAAAAGGTAGGGATGAAAAATGTCAAAATCGACCATGGATGATGCAGAAAAAATGAAGCGTTTATCAAGGCGACGCTTGGTGGGAGCGGTGACGCTCACCACAATTATTGTGGTGATGTTACCCATAGTTTTGGATAGTGAACCTGGTTTTATAAAACCGGACATTGATTTACGCATACCTGATAAAGAAACTGCGGGCGAATTTAATCCTAAACTTCCGACTGCTGCGCCTGTTGAAATAGAAATTTCAGATTTATCCGGGCGCGCGTCCGAGACTTCAATACCGACTGCTAGCACGCCTGCTGCAAGTACATCTACATCTACAGCTAGCGCACCTACTGTTTCTGTCAAGCCTACAGTGCCGCCAGTTGAAGCTCTCTCAGGCACTGTTTCTATTGCACCTGCTGCGACGAAGGAGAAAGCTGCGCCAGCGAAAGCACTTACTCACCCTGCACCCAACAAAGTTGCTGCTGCTCCGGCTAAGCCTCCCGTGCGGCAACTCACAAAAAATTCTGAAAGTTTTGTTATACAGGTAGGCGCATTTACCAATGCTAATTCCGCGAATGATTTAAAGATTCAATTAAGCCAAATGAATATCAAAGCCTATACAGAAAAAATAGATGACAAGACTCGCGTGCGCGTCGGACCTTATTCTACTAAAGCGGCAGCAGACAAAGTGCTGAAAAAATTAGAGGCGCAAGGATTAATGCCAGTTGTTATTTCACCCACAGCAAATATGGCGAATTAACGTGACCGGATTTGATTACACAGTCATTGCAATTGTTGTTATGTCGATGCTGCTGGGAATGTGGCGCGGCATTATTTATGAAGTGTTGGCATTATTGGGTTGGCTGTCAGCGTTTCTGATAGCGCGCTGGTTGGCAGCGGATGTTGCAGCGATGCTGCCAGCCTTGATTACTGTGGCAGATATTAGAACTGCGATTGCTTACGTAATATTATTTATTACCACTCTTTTTTTAAGCAGCTCGATCGCATGGTTTATATCCAAAGCTATCACCAAATTAGGTAATCTGGGATGGACAGTTTGGGTGTTGGGCGCACTGTTTGGAATCGCGCGCGGTACGATGCTGGTACTGGTGTTGGTGCTGATAGCGGGGCTGACCAGCTGGCCAAAGGATCCAATCTGGCGCGAGGCAACACTAAGCAAGCCGTTGCAGGAATTAGCTTTAGCTAGTTTAGTTTGGTTACCAGAGGGTGTGTCCAAGCATATACGTTACGGGTAAATATGTTCACGGAAAATAAAATATGTGTGGCATTTTAGGCATCGTCGCACAGACTGCGGCAAATCAAATTCTGTATGACGGTTTGCAGGTGCTGCAACACCGTGGACAAGATGCGGCGGGCATCGCCACCATCGACGGCAATGCATTTCATCTGCATAAAGGCAATGGTCTGGTGCGCGATGTATTTCGCACACGCAACATGCGTGCGCTGCGCGGCAATGCAGGTATTGCACATGTGCGTTATCCTACCGCTGGTTCAGCAATAGATCACAACGAAGCACAACCATTTTATGTCAACTCGCCGTTTGGAATTGTGCTGGGACACAACGGTAATTTGACCAACACCGAGCAGTTACAACAAGAATTATTTTTGGAAGATAGGCGGCATGTGAACACCCGCTCCGACTCCGAAGTGTTGCTCAACGTCTTGGCGCACGAGCTGCAAGCCCATTCCACCATGCGTTATCGGCTGGATATTAAAAATATATTTGATGCCGTGTCGGGCGTGCATAAACGTTGTAAAGGTGCCTATGCGGTCGTGGCAATCATTGCAGGCTATGGCTTGCTGGCCTTTCGCGATGCGTATGGCATACGCCCGCTAGTGTTGGGCAGCAATCAAACAGAACTGGGGATTGAATATCTGGTGGCCTCTGAAAGTGTTGCGCTGGATACTTTAGGCTTTAAATTTTTGCGTGACATCGCACCTGGCGAAGCGGTATTCATCGACTTTGATGGCAAGCTATACAGTCAGCAGTGCGCAGAAAATCCGCAATTGATTCCCTGTATTTTTGAGTACGTCTATCTGGCACGTCCGGACTCAGTGATTAACGGAATTTCGGTTTATGAAACACGCTTGCACATGGGCGAAAAGCTGGCCGATAAAATTAAGCGCCTATGGCCCAAGCATGACATTGACGTGGTCATACCCATTCCCGAATCCAGTCGCCCCAGCGCCTTACAACTGGCGAATAGATTGGGCATTCCCTTTCGTGAAGGATTTGTCAAAAATCGTTACATCGGCCGCACATTTATTATGCCTGGGCAAGCCATGCGTAAAAAATCAGTGCGTCAAAAATTGAATGCAATCAGCGTGGAATTCAAGGGCAAGAATGTATTGCTGGTTGATGACTCCATCGTGCGCGGCACCACCAGCCGTGAGATTGTGCAGATGGCACGCGATGCAGGCGCACGTAAAGTTTATTTTGCATCGGCTGCACCACCAGTGCGTTTCCCAAACGTGTATGGCATCGACATGCCATCACGTACTGAACTCATTGCGACAGGCCGCAGTGATGATGAAATTTGTCGCGAGATTGGTGCCGATAAATTGGTGTATCAAGATATTGATGACCTAAAAGAAGCAGTACGCATGGCCAGCCCCAACTCCAAGATTAAATACTTTGAAGCATCCTGTTTTGACGGCGATTACATCACGGGTGACATCACGCTGGAATACCTCAATATACTCGAAGCTGCGCGTGATGGCGGAAAAGTAAAAGATGATGATGAAGATGTGCAGCTCGATTTAGGCTTGGTGATGAGTGAAGACGATTAAGTGGTCGATGTGAGTGAGGTTGACAGCGTCGCTTCAAGAATGTTATTTTTCAACTGCGCCGATTTGAGAAACAGCTTGCGGGCGCATAATAAATACAGCTAAAGCGGGAATGCCCGGTTTAGCGCAAGCTTGCTGGGTTTTTTTATTATCTGAATTTTTCCGAGTTTTGAAGATAGTGTTTTCTATCGAGTTCATGTTTGGCTGGGAGTACCGTTATGACTAATCAATCCAAATCAGATCAATTACCGCCTGCTTACGCGCTGGAAACGTTGGCTGTACGTGCAGGTACGGAACGCAGCCAATTTAATGAACATAGCGAGGCGATATTTCTCACCTCAAGCTTTGTATTTAATAATGCCGCACAAGCGGCGGCACGATTTATAGGCGAAGAGCCGGGCAATATTTACGCGCGCTTTACTAACCCCACTGTCACTATGTTTGAACAACGCTTGGCAGTTCTAGAAGGCGCAGAGCAGTGTATCGCCACGTCTTCCGGCATGTCTGCTATTTTAGCGTGCTGCATGGGCTTATTAAAAAGTGGCGATCACATTGTGGCTTCACGCAGCGTATTTGGCGCGACGATTAACCTGTTCAATAACATTTTTAAAAAGTTTGGTGTAGCGACCACTTTCGTTTCGGCTACTGATGTGTCGGAGTGGGTCGCCGCTGTGCGCCCGACGACAAAATTATTTTTTCTGGAAACGCCGTCCAATCCATTGACTGAAATTTCTGACATCGCTGCCATCGCCGCCATATCCAAACGACACGGCGTTCTGCTGGCAGTGGATAATTGTTTTTGCACGCCTATTTTGCAACGCCCATTAGAGTTAGGTGCGGATATTATTATTCATTCCGCCACTAAATATTTGGATGGGCAGGGTCGTGTGTTGGGTGGTGCAGTACTGGGCAGTAAAAAAATTGTGGAGCCAGTATATCAATTTTTACGCACTGCGGGACCCACCATGAGTGCGTTTAATGCCTGGGTATTCCTCAAGGGGATGGAGACGCTAAAAATTCGTATGGACGCACACAGCGCGCATGCGTTGGCAGTTGCAACATGGCTGGAAGCGCAGCCCAATGTGACGCGGGTTTACTACCCCGGCTTGCCATCGCACCCGCAACACGCGCTGGCAATGCGGCAACAGCAAACGGGCGGGGGGATTGTTTCGTTCGAAGTGAAGGGCGGCAGAGAAGCAGCCTGGCGTGTGATCGACAATACACGGCTGGTGTCAATCACTGCGAATTTGGGCGATACTAAAACCACTTTGACTCATCCCTCGACTACCACTCATGCACGTATCACGCCTGAAGCGCGCGCTGCAGCAGGCATCACCGAAGGCTTGCTGCGAATTGCCGTAGGCTTGGAAGCGGTGAGTGATATTCAAAATGATTTAGCGCGTGGCTTATAAGTGACATACGACATATAAATGGAATCGCTTGCGGCACAAGTCGGTATATCACTCAAGGCGCATGGTTATATGCTGGTCACCGCTGAATCTTGTACAGGCGGCGGAGTCGCACACGCAATCACCGATATCGCGGGTAGTTCGGCCTGGTTTGAGCGCGGCTTTATCACCTACTCCAATTTGTCCAAACAGGAAATGTTGGGGGTTACGCAAAATACGTTGGAGCAATTTGGTGCTGTCAGCAAAGCCACCGTGCGCGAAATGGTGGCGGGCGCGCTACGCCATGGCACAGCACATGTTGCGTTGGCAGTCAGTGGTATTGCGGGGCCTAGTGGCGGCACACCAGAAAAACCAGTCGGCATGGTTTGGTTTGCGTGGGAAGTAAAAAATAAAATAGCCGTGGAAAAGCTACATCATCTCACCGGGAATCGTGCAGAAATTCGCGCTCAGTCTGTGAATATTGCATTGTTTGGTGTACTGGAGATATTGAACAGCATCACTGACAATGCATGAAGTAAGCATTATTTATTTGTAGGATAACCTCCTGCACGAAAGGATGGACATGTCAGCTAATTTTCCGCAACAACTCTTCATGCAACTTTTCCACTGCCTGCGGCTTCTCCAACTCAACCCCAACAATTTTAAACGTATCTTCAGCGCGCGCACCCAGTGTGTTGATTTTTGCTTTCTGCACAGAGATATTGTGTCGCGCCAGCACATAGCTTATTTGCGCCAGCAATCCGGGGCGATCTCCCGCAACGATTGAAAGTTGATAATTTCTTTTCTCATCAAGCACAATTTTTACTTCAGGAATGATGGGAAAATGCTGAAGTTGGCGGCTGACGCGCCCCACATGCGGCGCAGCGGGAATGACTGTTTTAGCAATTTCCTGTGCCAGTTCGTATTCAATAAAATTCATCACGTCACGATACGGGGCTTGATTGCTGCTGGTATTTAGCACGGTAAAACTATTCAACGCATAGCCGTGTTGAGTGGAATGAATTTTTGCTTCCATGATGTTGTAATGTAAGCGCACAAAAAAAGCACATATACGAGCAAATAAATAAGGTCGATCCGGGCTATATACCAACACTTGCAAGCCTTCTCCTATCGGACTCAAGCGACTTTCAACGATGGGTTTATCGCTGTTAATACGATAGGCAAGCAAGCGTGTGTGCCAGGCAATTTCCTGTGGCTCGTGATGCAGAAAATATTCCGCATCCAATTGCGCCCAAAGTTTTTCATGCGCCTCAGGTGCTATAGCGAGCAGGTTGAGTAGTTGCAAGGCTTGTGTGCGAATTTCACCCACTTGATCGGCAATTTTCCCACCCATCATATAGCGCCGCGCCGCCCAGAATAAATCTTCCAGCAATTTACCCTTCCACGCATTCCACACTTTAGGACTGGTGCCGCGTATGTCGGCCACAGTAAGCAAATATTGTGCGACCAGATAACGATCATTTTTTAAATCTGCGGTATAAGTAGCAATGACATCCTGATCGGATAAATCTTTTTTCTGCGCGGTGGCTGACATGACCAAATGTTTTTCGACCAGCCAACCCACCAGCTCAGTATCTTCTCTGCTCAGACGGTGCTGCTTGCAAAAGCGCGCTGCATCTATGCGACCCAGCAGTGAATGATCGCCACCACGCCCTTTGGCGATGTCGTGAAACAGCCCCGCGATAATGAGTACCTCGGGACGCGCGAAATCTTTAATCAGTTTGCTACACAGCGGATATTCCTGAGCATGTTGCGGCACATGGAAGCGTCGCAGGTTACGCACCACCATCAGAATGTGTTCGTCGACGGTGTATACGTGAAACAGATCGTGTTGCATTTGCCCAACAATACGTCCAAACGCGGGAATATATTTACCTAATATTCCATTGTGATTCATGCGCCGCAACGCTTGCGTAAGGCCTTGTGGCTGGCGTAGCAGGCTCATGAAGAGTTTGCGGTTGCGTTCATCGCGCCGAAATTTTTCATCTATGTGATGTCGCGCTCGCCACAGTGCGCGCAAGGTTGCCGCTGAAAATCCGCTCAAGTGCGGATGCTGTGCCAGCAGTAAAAAACTTTCAAGAATGGCTGCGGGTTCACGCTCAAATAATTTTTCATCGCGCGCTTCTAACAAATCATCGCGAATTAAAAATCTTTCATTTAAGGGTTGAATAATAGATGCAGCAGGAAATAAATAGGTGCGTAAATTTTGCATGAGCACAACGTTTAACTGCTGCACCGCTTGTTTGGTGCGATAGTATTTTTGCATCAAGTGTTCGCTGGCACGGCGCGTATGTGTCGCCGCAATGTGCATTTGCTCCGCCAGCGTAGTTTGATAATCAAACAATAATCTATCTTCACGCCGCCCTGCCAAATAATGCAAACGGATACGCAGGGTTTGTAGCAATGCTTCGTGACGAGCAATGGCGCGTGCCTCCAGCGTTGTAATGATTCCCGCATGAGCCAGCTCGCGCCAGGTTTTGCCCAGATTACAAGCGCGACTAATCCATAACACCGTGTGTAAATCACGCAGTCCACCCGGGCTTTCTTTCAGGTTGGGCTCAAGATTATAGTCAGCGTCCAAAAATCGGGAATAACGCTGCGCCTGCTCCTGTTGTTTGGCGAGATAAAATTTCTGCGGGTCTATATTTTTTGTTAATGCGCCGCGCATTTCTCCAAACAGGCTTGCCGCACCTGTCACGCGACGCGCTTCGAGCAGATTGGTTTGCACGGTAATGTCCACTGATTCAGCCAGACATTGCGCCACAGTACGTATGCTGTGGCTCACATCCAGACCTACATCCCACAACATCCCGATTAATTTTTGCAGATGTTGCTGCAAATTTTCATCGGGTTCGTGCGGCAGCAGTATCAGCAGATCAATGTCAGAGCGCGGATACAACTCGCCACGACCATAGCCACCCACTGCCACCAACGCCAACTCCGGCGGCATAGCCAACCATTTCCAAATCAGGCGTAAATACTGGTCGATCAGTTTTGAGTGAGCACGTAACAGCCGCGCGGGATGGGTGTGTTGTTCGTAGTCCTGTTGCAAAGTCTGACGTGCAGCTTGCAAGCTGTGACGAATTTCCGCAACCGTTTGCATCGGCTTCAGGCGGGAGGTGTGGGTGATCCAGCCGATACGGTCAATACTTCAAAGCCCGTTTCAGTCACCAGCACAGTATGCTCCCACTGCGCGGACAGGCTGTGATCTTTGGTGACAATGGTCCAACCATCGCTAAGCTGTTTGATGTCGGCGCGACCCGCATTAATCATTGGCTCGATGGTGAAGATCATGCCTGCTTCCAATCTCATGCCAGTGTTGGGTTTACCATAGTGCAATATTTGTGGCTCTTCATGAAAATTTTTGCCAATGCCGTGTCCACAAAATTCGCGCACGATACTATATCCTAATCCTTCCGCAAAACTTTGTATGGCAAAACCGATATCGCCCAGATACGCGCCCGGCTTTACCTGGCGAATGCCGCGCCACATCGCCTGATAGGTACTCTCACACAAACGCCGCGCTTGTATTGAAGGCTCGCCCACATAAAACATGCGACTGGTATCGCCGTGATACTCCTGTTTGATAGCGGTGATGTCGATGTTAACAATATCGCCCAGCTTAAGCATTCTATCGCCAGGCACACCGTGGCAAACCTGATGATTAACCGATGTGCAGATAGATTTTGGATAAGGCGCATAGCCAGGTGGCGCGTAGTTAAGCGGCGCAGGAATGGTATGTTGCACGTTAACCATGTAATCGTGACACAGCTTATCCAACTCGTTGGTGGTAATGCCAGGCTGCACTGAAAGTGTGATGAAATCCAACACCTCACTGGCTAAGCGTCCAGCAACACGCATTTTTTCAATTTCCTGCGGGCTTTTTATGGTGACTGCCATGAGGGGTTTTTCCTAACGGTGTTCAAAAAATATATTAATTCCAATTCCTGATAAAAACGATCACCGTGTTGGCTTCGTTTTCGGCTCCTAGCCGTACTCAAATGTACTGTCTTCGTCGCCTCATCCTTGCCGCCTTGTGCTCCTGTTTATCAGAAATTAGAATAAGATCACGCTCTGCACAAGCAGCGTGGCTCACTTTACCACTACTCGGAGTTTTTAAGGTATTCTACTGCGTGATTCTCCTGTTGAATTTCTCCGGGGAATTTCCTTGGGGAATTTCAGTAACGGTTGTGTGTCATAGGCCAAGCTGTGTAACTGACAGTTGCATCTGGCAGTTTTGCTGGGCGTATTTTAACTGAATACTTTTTAAGGTCGGCATGAAATTTAACTGGACAGCTCAGTCAGCACTCGATTTTGCCTGGTTGCCTATTATTGTCGTGTGGGCAGCACTGGGTTCATTTCTTCAGGTAAGTGCAGCAGAAATTATCACCCGCCCAGCTCCACACTATCAAAATATGCCTGCAGGCAAACCGTGTGGCAGTTGCCATCACTCGGGGGAAGGGGCTGCCGCGCAATCAGTTTCAGCCAGCCCATCGGCCACCGGAAATTTTGCCACCGAAACATTTTTTACCACAAAACTTCAAACACGCGCACTTGATCTACCCGCTGAATGTGTTACATGCCATAGTCGCGGACTAAAAATATCCGCGAATGGACTTACTCGAGTTGCTGAATTTCTCGCCCAAAATAGCGGTCCAAAAGCCTCGCCCAATCAGTCAGCAAAATTCGCTGCGGACACCACAGCATTATCCGGGACAGCTGGCATGCGCTACCCGCTTTACTATGACGACTCGCGCATCGGCTCTCGGCCCAACAAAATGGTACGCGTGCCAGCGGGGCAATTTTTAATGGGCAGCAACTCCCGTTTAGCCGATGAAGGCCCGCAACATAGCGTAACCTTACCCACATTTTTTATCGACCAATTTGAAGTGACGAATTTACAATATAAGGCGTTTATCCAAGCAACCAAGCGCAGATCACCTTCTCATTTCAGCAATCGCACTTTTCCCGAAGGCAAGGCAGATCATCCGGTCACCTTTGTCTCGTGGCACGATGCCAGTGATTATTGTGCCTGGGCTAACAAGCGTTTGCCGACAGCAGCCGAGTGGGAAAAAGCGTCGCGTGGTGCGGATGGACGCACCTTCCCGTGGGGCGATAGATTTGAACACAGCAATGCCAACACTCCTGCACGCTGGGCGAGCCTGGATAAAAAGGGCGACACCACACCGGTCGGGTCATTTGC
>JAKFXW010000003.1 GCA_021731185.1 Gallionellaceae bacterium | reverse complement strand
AGACAGACATAGCAGCGGCAAATAATGCGGCATTCGCCGCACCAGCTTCGCCAATAGCAAATGTAGCCACAGGAATGCCTTTAGGCATTTGCACAATTGATAGCAGCGAATCCATACCCTTGAGATGCCTGGAGGGAATCGGCACACCTAAAATTGGCAATACTGTTTTAGCGGCCAACATTCCCGGCAAATGCGCTGCGCCACCTGCGCCTGCAATAATGCAAGTTAGTCCACGCAATTCTGCCGATGCCGCATATTCATATAACAAGTCGGGGCTACGGTGCGCTGAAACAACTTTAGTTTCATGCGCAATGCCTAGTTTTTTCAAATGCTCGACTGCGATTTGCATGACATCCCAGTCACTATCGCTACCCATCACCACGCCCACTCTGGGTGTGCTGACTTTAAATTTGGGTGTCACGACCTTAACACTTTTCACTGAATTTCCCCCTTCAAAAATAATTTATTTCTGAGTACTGTATGCTGCGCGTTGCAAGCGATCATTCACCGCCAACCATGTCCGCGTGGTCGGAGGCGATTCCAGCAGCAGATAATCATAACCTGCTTGATCGAGGCTATGCAGTGCGGCATATAAATCATGTCCGTATTGTTCGGCCTGTGCGGGCATTGTGTGTTGTCGTATGTTCTGTTCAATCCCTGCAATTTTCCGACCCAAGGTTAACACCACCACTTTATATTTAAGTGCCGTTAGATGCTGCGCGCGCTGCACAATATGTTCTGCGCTATGCAGCTCCATAGGCGTAACGGGCGCGTAGTGTGCAGCCATCATGCCGGATGTTCGAATTTGCCCCACAAGGGGACAATATTGTTGGGCAGTGCTATTTTTATTTTGAGCAAATGATAATTTCATTTTTAGTGTTGCTTCCAACGCTTCAACTGCAATGCCCCCCGGACGCAACAAGACAGGTTTACCATACGCCAAGCTGAGGATGGTAGATTCCAAGCCAATGCGGCACGCTCCCCCATCTAAAATCAATCCGACCTGCTGACCCAATTCATCCCGCACATGTTGCGCGGTGGTGGGGCTGATGCGCCCGAAACGATTAGCTGAAGGAGCGGCAATGCCGCTACCAAAGGCGTGCAACAAAGCTGCTGCTACGGGATGATCAGGCGAGCGCAAACCCACTGTATCCTGCCCGCCTGTGATTTCATTCAACACATGCGGATGGCGTTGCAAAATTAAAGTGAGTGCTCCCGGCCAGAAAGTTTCAGCCAATAAATGCGCTTGATCGGGAATGTCACGCGCCCACTGGTCGAGTTGCCCAGCATTTTCTATATGGACAATCAGCGGATGATCAACAGGCCGTCCCTTAATTTTAAATATCTGCCGCACCGCCAGCGGGTTGCTGGCATCTGCACCCAAGCCATAAACCGTTTCCGTGGGAAAGGCGACCGTGCCGCCACTTTGCAGCACTGTCAAAGCAGCTTCAATCTTAGCCTGCATAACAATACCCTGCGAAACAGGTTGGAAACTCACCACGTGCAGCTTACTTTAATTTTTTTGTGCACTATCGCGCCGTATATCCATCGCTGCATCATCGCTCGAAAAGGGATAGGGATAACGAACATGTCCATAACGAACCAAAAACACCGCCATAGTCAACACGAATATAGCACCCGCTACGGCCAGCATACGCCAGTCTTCCATGGATTTGACATCCATAATGATATACCGCGCCAGTGCCACCATCGCGATATACAGCGGAAAGCGCACAGACAACTTACCCACGCTGTAATACTGTCCCACCATCGCCAATATTTCCAAGTAAATAAAGAGCAGCAGCAAATCAGCCAGCGTAGCCTTTGCTAAAATTATCATTCCATTCACTTCCGTTGCCATCGCATACACGGTTGCGATCGCAATAACCAGTAAAAAAATGTGCTCCACAAAAATCAACACCTTCAAATTAAATTTTTTGAATGGCTGACTATTTACTGCCGGCTTGTTACTGTTTGTATCCATTTTCTGTTCCTAAATTAAAACCGCGTGACCCAAAATTTTGCGCGTGCTTGGTGCAACCATCAGTGAGCCATAAAGTGAATGCCACACTTATTATGAAACGCGCCGTCCGATATGGGAATCCAGCTTGCATTAAGACACAGATTTTAACACAGGTGCAAGATCGGCTCTGCTTGGATACACACGGGGTTGGACACACACGTGTCAACCCGAAATAGTAATGCTCGCTCTCTTTTTCTCACAAAAGGCGCGCGGATTGACCTTGTGCAGTGAGCAGTGCAACCGCCTTTTTGTCGAAGGAAACGAAGGTTTCCCCGCCGAGCCAGTTACCCTCGTAGGCAATAACGCCATCGGCAAAATCCCCACCCGCTTCGAGCACCGACAGACCGACCTCTACGGCGGGTCTGTTCACTTCCACGTTTGCGGCGGCAAGTAGTGCGCGGATCGCGGTGGCTGCGTCGGAGGGTTGGAAGTCATAGACCCTGACCAGCACCCACACAAATTCGCACAGACAGGGCAACGCGACCGCAATCAATTCGGCATTGGTCAAGACCTTGGTGGCGGCACTCGCTTGCGCGGGGTCGTCACACACGACGGCACGGACAAGTACGTTGGTGTCAACAGCGACCTTCATTTTTTACCGGCCCAACCCTGAGCAATCGCCGCATTTATTTCTTCAATGGTGGCGACTTTATTTGTCCGGCGCGCGAGCAATCCGACGAAGCCGTCAATCGTTCCGGTAAGTCGGGCTGCTTTGAGAATGCCTCGCCCATCTGGCAGCAAATCCAGCTCGATCTTTTCCCCTGGCCTGATGCCAAGATGTTGCAGCACGTCTTTTCTAAGCGTCACTTGTCCCCGTGCGGTAACGGTCAATGTGGTCATGGTTATGCCCTCGCAGCCTCTATGATATTGATGTTTTATACAGTAATGCAAAAACGCCTTACTGTCAATATCTGTTGTCTACAAGTGTAGCGTGCTTGCAGAACCCTTCACTTGCGCGCTTCCCTGTGCGGCGGAAACGTCGGGTTACGCTGTGCTAACCCGACCTACAACTTCACGGCAGCCCGATCACCTGCACCGGGGTGGAGGAACTGGTCGTGGCTCCATTCCCCAACTGGCCAGAGCTGTTAGCCCCCCAGCACTGCACCGTGCATGGCAGCAGTGATGATGACGGGCGCAAATCCGGGCTGGTTGGCATCCAGATCGTTGTTCAGGGCATGGATGATGGTGCGCGTATCCTCTGCCGCAATCACGCTGTCATCATGGGTTTCGGGGATACCGAGCTTCAAGTCACGCACGCTGACGCGGCTGGTCACGGCAGCCGCATCGCGGCCAAAGCCGATCAGGTCAAACGACAGATTAACGACCGTACCCATAAAGCCTGCCGCGCCAACGATGCTGGACAAATCCACCAGATAGGTGCGGCTGCCGTCCGCATTGCGGGTGCTGCTGACGTTGGCCGACAAACGCTCCGCACCGTTGGCTTGCATATTGAGGAAAGCATCGGTTCTCGTTAAGCCGTTACTCCCGAACAGGGACAGCCCGGTGTTGGCATCCAGCAGCGCAACTTCAAAGGCATCATCCGGCGCGGCGTTGACATCGTCGAGAGCGATGTTGTCCAACGTGAAGCGCAGGAAGCGGTCACTGGTGTCGAGTGTGAATATCTGGTTGAGGCGCGTTTGCGCGCTGGCGGTCTCGTTGAGCGTGGCACTTCCAGAAGACAGAGGACTGAGGACAGAAGGCTGATTAAAAACCACGTTGCCGCTGGTGTTCCAGCCTATCGCTACATTTGCCGGACCCGTGCCGCCTGCTCCGCCCGATGCGGCGAAATCGGTATTAGTGAGGGTGGCGTTGGCGGCGACGACGTATTGGGTGGTGGTCGGCATCCCGACAACGTCGATGCTGCTACCGCCGTAGCTGCTCTTACGCATCCGACCAAGGAAGGCGAGACCGAAGCCACCCAGCGGAGCCATGGGCGCGTTGGGTAATTCCCTCTCCCCCTGGGAGAGGGCTAGGGTGAGGGAGTTCGCTTGGGTGGTTCCCTCACCCCTACCCTCTCCCGGAGGGAGAGGGAGTAAATTGCCCACCAACTGCGACATCAACGCCATCTCGTCCGCGCTCGGCAAACGGCGTGTACCCGGTGTCAAGGTGGTGGCCATGCTGGCGTGTTGGTCGGCACTGTGTTCGATGCCCAGCACATGGCCGTATTCATGTAGCAATACCGAGAGCATGTCCATCTTGCCAGCAGCCTCACTGCCTGCACGGGCTTGCCAGATGTTGGCATCGGCGGTGGGGAGGTATTCGCTGTTGTCAAACGGGGTGGTATCGATGAACCAGTTGTGGCCGGCGGCGTTGAGGTCGAGGGTGATGGTGTTGCCTACGGTTTGGCCGATAGCGCCAGCGGGGAGCGCGGCGAAAGTGACTGAGAGCAAATCCAAGCTATAGCCGGGGCCAAAATCCAAGGAACCCGACACCGGCTTGCCGTTGACCTTGATGAGTTTGGGTGGGGGGCACACTGGCTGCTCTCCCTCCATCAAGGGACTCTCGCCAACGGTAAGGGTCACGACAAGATTTATCACGATCTTGTAAACCTTGCCTTCGAACTCGGCCAGGAAAACGGCTTTGTCGCTGCCTACATAGTTGGGGATGGGGTCGTAGTGGAAAACTGTCCGCCCATAATTAGTAATTCCAGAAGTAATTTTCCCGTGCGCTGTGCCTTCCAAAAGGATGGGTTTAATTGTGGCTCTTGTGGCCAAATCAATAGCACGATGATCCCGGTTTTGTAGGTATATAACAAGTCCGCCAGCAGGATCAACCCCACGGAATGCTGACCTCGGATCGCCGGTACTTTGAGTTTCCGAACAGTCTGTCAGGATGTAATCAGGTTGCGGTGTAGCGGGTGCTGCGGCCTGCGCGAACGAATAAATAGGGTCAGACTCGATTAATGCCGTCACATTACCGTTCGCTACGCGTACGTCCAACCGAGACCTTTGCGTCTCTGTAATCACTATCGCTATATGCTGCGGTGGTGCTTCAGGTATGTCAGCTATAAACATGGTCTCCCCTCGTGTGGGCTGTTATTCCAACACCGTATTTTTATTAATACACGCGGGCTTTAGGCGGAAACGATTCCACAGTCAGCGGTTTTAATCGCACGGGCTTGTAATCCAACCGCTGCCCTGTGCTGTAGTACAGCGAATGTTTCAGCCAATTATCATCATCACGCAGCGGGAAATCATCCCTCGCATGGCCGCCCCGGCTTTCTTGTCGTGCTGCCGCTGCGACCATAGTAGCTTGTGCGACTTCGATCAGATTATCTAATTCCAATGCTTCAACCCGCGCGGTGTTAAATACTTTGCTGTGATCTTTAATGCTGGTATTTTTTACACGCTCGGCCACTTCTGCAATTTTTTTAACCCCTTGCGCGAGTAAATCCGGAAAACGGAAAACCCCACAATGGGTCTGCATCACTTGCCGCATGGCGGCTCCGACCTCGGCTACGTTCTCGCCATTTTTTTGATTACTCAATCTGTCCAAGCGTGCCAAGGGGCGCTCCGCCGCGTCCGCAGGCAGTAACTGGGGATGCGGGTTGCGTTGTAAATCTTCAATAATCTGGCGCGCAGCTTCGCGCCCAAACACCAGCAAATCCAGCAGTGAATTGCAGCCCAAGCGATTTGCGCCATGCACCGAGACGCACGCACATTCGCCCGCCGCATATAATCCTTCGACCACTTCTTCGGGGCCAGTTTTGTACGGCGCGACTACCTGCCCATGATAATTAACCGGAATGCCGCCCATCATGTAATGCGCGGTGGGCACGACTGGTATCGGCGCGTTAATAGGATCGACATGGGCGAATTTAATGGATATATCGCGTATGCCGGGCAACCTCTGCATGATGATATCGCGGCCTATGTGATCGACTTTCAGCAGCACATGGTCGGCATTTTTTCCGCAGCCACGACCTTGTTTTATTTCGGTGGCAATGGCGCGCGACACCACGTCGCGGCTGGCTAAATCTCGGGCAGTGGGGGCGTAGCGATCCATGAATCGCTCGCCATCTTTGTTAATTAAATAACCGCCCTCACCGCGCACGCCTTCTGAAATCAGCACGCCAGCGTCGTATACGCCAGTCGGGTGAAATTGAAAAAACTCCATATCTTCCAGCGGAATGTCTGCGCGTGCTGCCATGCCGAGACCATCACCCGTGTTGATGTAAGCATTGGTGCTGGCTTGAAATATACGCCCCGCGCCGCCCGTTGCCAGCAATGTGGCGCGCGCCTGAAAGATCATCACTTCGCTGGTTTCGATTTCCATTGCCACCACACCCAGCACGTCACCTGCTTGATTGCGGATTAAATCCAGTGCCATCCATTCCACAAAAAAATGGGTGTTAGCCTGCATGTTGCGTTGATACAAGGTGTGCAGCAGTGCGTGACCCGTCCGGTCGGCCACGGCACAGGCGCGCTCGACTGGATTTTTGCCAAAGCCTTGCATGTGTCCACCAAAGGGACGTTGATAAATTTTGCCATTTTCCAGACGATCAAACGGCATACCAAAATGCTCCAGCTCATACACCACACCAGGTGCGGCGCGGCACATAAATTCAATGGCATCCTGATCGCCCAGATAATCCGAGCCTTTGACGGTGTCGTACATATGCCAATGCCAGTTGTCTTCGCGTACATTGCCCAGCGATGCCGCGATACCGCCCTGTGCCGCCACGGTATGCGAACGGGTTGGAAACACTTTGGACAACACCGCTACTTTCAGCCCCGCCTCGGACAAGGCCAGCGCTGCACGCATCCCCGAGCCGCCCGCACCCACAATTACCACATCAAACATGCGTTTCGCGACAGTCATTTTATGCCCCACAAAATTTGTACCGCCCAGATTACATAAAGCACCAAGGACGCTATCACCAGCACGTAGATACTCAGCCGCAACGGCGCAGATTTAACATAGTCCATGACGATTTCGCGCACGCCTACCCAGGCGTGGTAATACATCGCCAGTAAAAATAAGAGTGTGAATGCGCGCACAATGGAATAAGAAAATAATACATTCCAATCTGCGTAACCCATGTTGGGATGCAGTAAGACATAGCCTGTCAGCAGCACAATATAAATCGCCATTATCACAGCGGTCACGCGCTGTACGACCCAATCGCGCAAGCCGTAGTGAGCACCGGTTACGACCCGATCAACAGGCTCCATGTGATCTACCATAATTTCACTCCGGCTAACAATGTCAGCAGCAAACTTATAATCATCACCCAGCGGCTGCTCGCGCGTGCCTGCACCAGCTTTATCCCGTGATGCATATCCAATGCCAGATGACGAATGCCGGAACAGAAATGTTGGATCAAGCCCCACAATACGACCAGTAAAAATAATTTGCTGAGCGGACTTTGCAATACTTCAAGCAGTCGGGCGTAGGTTTCTTCTGAGTGCAAACTGTATTGCAGCATTAACAGCAGCAAGGGCAGTGCTAGAAAAAGGAGTACGCCGCTGATGCGGTGCAATATGGAAACCAGCGCGGGGAGCGGTAACCTGATCTGCAATGGGTTGAGGTAGACGGGGCGTTTTTTATTCATTATTTATTATTTATAATTTATTCATCGTTAATGTTGTTCCCACAAACGGATGGCATGTATTCTTGCACGCTTCGCATGGTAAAGGAATACTCGCACAATGAGCACATCGCCGAAAGCTGGAATTGCGCTGATTTTCTCATGGCTGTTTATTACCAACAGCCTTTCCCCAAGCCATTCAAAACTCCACCGAACTCATGTCAACCTGAACGAAGAGTAAAAATCGGACTGTTTTTTTGCTACAATTACCGTTTTGCGCAATTAGATCAACCCTCGTTAAGGAGCATCATGAGTTTTACCGCTGTCGCAAATGTCACACCCCGTCTGCATCGCTCTGAACTCGCCGTCCCTGGCTCTAACCCCGCCCTGTTTGAAAAAGCTGCCAAGTCTGCGGCGGATATTATTTTTCTGGATTTGGAAGATGCCGTCGCACCCGATGATAAAGAAACCGCGCGCAAAAATATTATTACAGGGCTCAATGATATTGACTGGGGCAGCAAAACGCTGATGCTGCGGATCAACGGTTTGGACACGCACTATATGTATCGTGACGTGGTTGATGTAGTGGAAAGCTGTCCACGGCTGGACATGATTTTAATTCCTAAAGTTGGCGTGGCGGCAGATGTGTACGCCATCGACATGCTGGTCACGCAAATTGAAGCGGCTAAAAAACGCAGCAAGCGCATCGGCTTTGAAGTGCTGATTGAAACCGCGCTGGGCATGGCCAATGTAGAAGCCATCGCACAATCCAGCCCACGTTTGGAAGCGATGTCTTTCGGCGTGGCAGATTATGCCGCTTCGACGCGCGCCAGAACAACAGTCATCGGCGGCGTGCATCCCGAGTATGGCGTGCTGACCGATAAAGACAGTACCGGCAAACGCGATTATTTCTGGGCGGATCCGTGGCATGGCGCGCAAACCCGCATGATGGTTGCTTGCCGCGCTTATGGCTTGCGTCCAATTGATGGCCCATTCGGTGATTTTAATGATCCGGAAGGTTTCAAAGCTGCTGCGCGCCGCGCTGCGGTGCTGGGTTACGAGGGCAAGTGGGCGATTCATCCTTCACAAATAGCATTAGCCAATGAGGTGTTTACCCCTACCACTGCTGAAATCACCAAGGCGCAACGCATCATGGAAGCAATGGCGCAAGCCGCCAAAGATGGCAAGGGTGCGGTGTCGCTGGATGGTCGCTTGATCGATGCAGCCAGCATTCGCATGGCGGAAGCACTGCTCGAAAAAGCAGGCAGTTTAAAAGGGAACATTGCATAGTAAGAGCGCGGGCGAATTCACCCGCAAAAGGGGTAGGCCGATGGGTTCCCGGCTGCTATTGCAGCCACCCATTCGCACGCTACGTTGCACAGTGCTTGAAATTCTCATGTATCAACGTATACATTCCGGTTTCTGCGCGCCTTATACCGCCTTCTGCTCGCCGACAGTGCATCGATACTGAAATTGAAAATAATTTAATTATATTGAGGAATACATGGACATTCATGAGTATCAGGCAAAAGAATTACTCGCTACATTTGGCGTAGCCGTTCCGCGTGGGGCAATTGCCTATACCCCCGACCAAGCTGCATATTGCGCCACCGAGCTAGGTGGCACGAAGTGGGTGGTGAAAGCGCAAATACATTCCGGCGGGCGCGGCAAGGCGGGTGGCATAAAATTATGCGCCTCCGAACAGGCCGTGCAGCAAGCCGCCAACGCATTGCTCGGCATGCAACTGGTCACCGCGCAAACGGGCGCAGAAGGCCGCATTGTGCACCGCGTCTACATCGAAGAAGCCAAGCCGTTTGTGCGCGAGCTGTACCTGAGCCTGGTGTTGGATAGAAATACCCAGCGCATCATCCTCATGGCTTCGACCGAGGGCGGCATGGAAATCGAAGAAATCGCCAAGGCCTCGCCCGAATTAATTTTGCAAGAAAGCGTTGATCCGGCAGTTGGATTAAGACCATTCCAGGCGCGTAAACTGGCTTTTGGATTGGGTTTGCAAGGCAAGCAAATTCAACGTGCAGTGACCATTATTCTGGGCGCATATCGTGCGTTTAGAGATTTGGATGCGACTATGTTGGAAATTAATCCGCTGGCAGTCACAGCGGACGATCAATTATTAGCCTTGGATGCGAAGATGTCGTTTGACGATAACGCCATGTTCCGCCAGCCGCAGGTGAGCGAGATGCGCGACTATTCGCAGGAAGATCCGCGTGAAGCGCAGGCCGCCGAACATGGTTTGAACTACATCGGCTTGACTGGCAGCATCGGCTGCATCATCAACGGCGCGGGCTTGGCGATGGCGACCATGGACATCATCAAGCTGTACGGC
>JAKFXW010000249.1 GCA_021731185.1 Gallionellaceae bacterium | reverse complement strand
GTGGGGGGGGGGGGGGGGGGGGGGGGGGGGGTATGGTGGCACGTTATTGGTTGGAAGACATTGCGGGTATACCTTGTACAGTGGAAATTGCCAGCGAATATCGCTATCGCAAAAGCGTGGCAAATAATAAAACATTGGTCGTTACTATTTCGCAATCCGGTGAAACAGCGGATACGATGGCCGCACTTAATCACACCATGTTGTTGGGGCATCTTTACACGCTGTCAATTTGTAACGTACCGGAAAGTGCCTTGGTTAGATTATCCAGATTGCGCTTTTTAACCCGCGCCGGACCAGAGATTGGCGTGGCTTCGACCAAGGCTTTTACTACGCAATTGGTGGCATTGTTTCTGCTAACGCTGGTGCTGGCCAAGCAGCGTCAAAGACTCAGTTTAGAAGAAGAAAAAATGCATTTGCATCAACTGCGCCATCTGCCGAGTGCGGTACAATTGGTGCTCAACATGGCACCCGAAATTGCGCTGCTATCAGAGAAATTTGCCAGCAAGCATCACACTTTATTTCTGGGGCGAGGGCTGCATTACCCTATAGCATTAGAAGGCGCATTGAAACTCAAGGAAATTTCCTATATTCATGCCGAAGCCTATCCAGCCGGGGAGTTAAAGCACGGCCCCTTAGCGTTGGTAGACAAATACATGCCCGTGATTGCCGTGGCACCAAACGATACTTTGTTGGAAAAATTGAAGTCAAATTTACAAGAGGTGCGTGCGCGCGGCGGTGAGCTTTTTGTCTTCGCCGATGCGGGTACACGGCTGCAATCAAGTGAAGGCGTAACGCTCATACAAATGCCGGAACACGCTGGTTATTTAAGCCCAATTTTGCATACCGTCGCATTGCAGCTATTGGCCTATTATGTGGCATTGCAAAAAGGGACGGATGTCGATAAACCGCGCAATCTCGCCAAGTCCGTTACCGTAGAATAGATACTGCGCGCCTACATAGCTTTACGACTAAGTGCTAAAATTCCCTGTTCGCCGCAAAAGCGGCTAATTGCAGCAAGGTAGATTTGCGATTAGTGTCCGGCAAAATTGCAATTGCAGCACAAGCCGCCTCTGCTTCTACTTGAGCTTGTTCCCGCGTGTAGGCAAGCGCACCTGTTTGCTTAACGATTTGTAACACTTCAGCAAATAACTCTATATTCCCCTGCTGAATCGCCTCCTTCACGATGCTCCTTTGCGCTGCGCTGCCATGTTGGATAGCATAAATCAGTGGCAAGGTAGGTTTGCCTTCAGCTAGATCATCGCCCAGATTTTTGCCAGTCGTTTGCTCATCACCTGAATAATCCAGCACATCATCAATCAACTGAAAGGCTGTCCCCAAATGTCGGCCATACTCAGCAACAGCATGTTCGATAGCAGAATTCGAGTGACATAAAATCGCGCCCAAGCGCATCGCCGCCTCAAATAATTTTGCCGTCTTACAATGAATTACATGCAAATAATTTGCAGCACTAACATTTGCATCATGACAATTCAGCAATTGCAGCACTTCGCCCTCGGCTATGATGTTGGTGGCATCGGCCAGTGTTTGCATTACGCGCATATCGTTTACTTCCACCATCATTTGAAAGGCGCGCGAATACAAAAAGTCACCAACTAAAACACTGGTGGCATTGCCAAATAAATCATTCGCCGTTGCGCGACCACGTCGCAAATCCGACTCGTCCACCACATCGTCATGCAACAAAGTTGCCGTGTGAATAAATTCTACAACTGCTGCCAGGTTGTGATGATGCGTGCCTACATAACTTAAAGCGTTAGCAGAAAGCACTACCAAGGCCGGGCGCAGACGCTTACCCCCACTGTTAATAATGTATTCGCCCACTTGATTTACGAGCGCGACTTCCGAATGTAAGCGGGTACGGATAATTTCGTCCACCGTGGACATATCTGCTGCCAGCGATTGTTGAATGGTTTCAAATGTCACAAAAAATTCCTCAAAGCTTCCGAGCAGCTAAATTTGTATAAAGAGCGCGATAGTAGGGATTGTTTGTATTGCATGTCAAGTTCACACAACTGGATTTATAAATGGTCAATAATTAAAAAGAGCCATTAAATATTGAGGGATGTGAATTTTTTTGTTTCATATTTTGCAGATAGTCAATTATTAAAGGTTTCCTTCTGTTTAGAATAGATATAATTACGCCTTGCGCCCTTCCCCTATTTTTGTGTCCTCTAAATACTTATGAATTCTCGTTGGTGGTTTTATTCGGTGTTAACTGGTGCGAGCCTAGTTTTTGCGCCCTTGCTTTTGTTGCTGTTCGCGGCCATGTTGACTTACCCCACACTGCCTTCTTTAGAAACGCTGACTGATTATCGGCCAAAAATTCCATTGCGTGTGTATAGCGTAGAAGGGCATCTATTAGGTGAATTTGGCGAGGAGCGGCGAGCGCTGGTGACAATAAATGAAGTGCCTGAGTTAATGAAACAAGCTATCCTTGCCGCTGAGGATGATCGTTTTTATGACCATGGCGGGGTGGATTTTAAGAGTGTGTTGCGTGCCGCTTATTCCAACTTCACCGCAGGCGGAGCCAAACAGGGAGCCAGCACGATTACTATGCAGGTCGCGCGCAATTTTTTTCTGACCAACGAAAAAAGATTTTCGCGCAAATTTAATGAGGTACTGCTCGCCTTTAAGATAGAGGGCAGCTTGAGCAAGGATGAAATTCTCCAGCTGTACATCAACCATATTTATTTGGGTCAACGCGCATACGGATTTTCAACTGCCGCGCAGGTTTATTTCGGTAAGTCGCTGCAACAGATAGATCTCGCGGAAATGGCAATACTGGCTGGTTTGCCGAAAGCCCCCTCAGCCTACAATCCGGTCACCAACCTTAAGCGCGCGCAGTTGCGCCAAACCTACATATTGCGTCGTATGCACGAGCTGGGTTATATCGATGCGGCGCAATATGATGCAGCATTAAAATTTCCCATACTAGTCAAGCGCAATGGCTCGTCGGAGTTTGCTATCAAGGCCGATTTTTTGGCCGAAATGGTACGGCAGGTGGTGTACGAGCAATATCAGGAAGCAACCTACACCCAAGGAATAAAGGTTTATACCACCATCCGTCAGAAAGATCAGGTTGCGGCACACTCAGCATTGCGTAAAGGCGTACTGGAATATGACAGCCGTCACGGCTATCGAGGCCCAGAAGGGTTTATCAAATTAGCTAAAGGCAGCACCGATGAAGTATTGGAAGATGCCCTGTTGGAAGTGACTGACAGTGAAGATTTAATTCCTGGCGTAATTCTTGAAATGAATGCCAAGGGCATTCATGTGTACACCAGAGGCGGGCAGATCATCGTGGTAGACGAAGAGGGCGCGAAGTTTGCGAGGCCACAGCCCGGTGAGAAAGTTGCACTGAAGCGACGGCTGCGGGTGGGCTCATTAATTCGTGTCAAGCAAACCGAAAAAATGACTTGGCAAATCGTGCAGCAACCGCAAGTTGAAGCCGCCTTCGTCTCTGGCAACCCCAAAGATGGTGCAATTTATTCACTGGTGGGAGGCTTTGATTTTAATCGCAGTCAGTTTAACCATATCACCCAAGCCTGGCGGCAACCAGGTTCCAGCTTTAAGCCGTTCATTTACTCTGCCGCTCTGGAAAAGGGCTTTACCCCGGCATCCGTCATTAACGATGCACCCCTTACCGATGCACCGATGATGGTTGATAAAGATGGTGTAGTGACCACAGAAGCATGGTCCCCCAGAAATTTTGATGGCACGTTTGAAGGCGAAATACGTATGAGACGGGCGTTGTATATGTCTAAAAATCTAGTGTCAGTACGTATATTGCAGGCTATTACGCCGCAATACGCACAGGATTTTGTGACCAAGTTTGGATTTGAAGCAGCAAAACATCCGCCCTATTTAACCATGGCCTTGGGTGCAGGATCGGTCACGCCGCTACAAATGTTGTCTGGCTATGCGGTTTTTGCGAATGGCGGGTATCGCGTTAATCCATACTTCATTCAACGCATTGAAGATGGGAACGGCAAAATACTCAGCCAAGCTGCGCCTGTAACGGTGGGCAGAAATGCCGAACGAGTATTGGATGTGCGTAACGCATTCACTATGGTCAATATGATGCAGGATGTGGTGAATCATGGCACGGCCTTTCGCGCCACACAGTTGGGTCGTAAAGATTTGGCTGGGAAAACTGGCACTACCAGCGATTCTATGGACGCATGGTTTTGTGGATTCCAGTCGACAGTTGTTGGTGTAGCGTGGGTTGGTTTCGATACGCCACGCAGCCTAGGTGAGCAAGAAACGGGCGGCGGCGCGGCACTACCAATCTGGATGGATTACATGGCTACTGTCCTTAAAGACGTGCCAGAAGCGGTCTACACCATGCCGCCGGGTATGGTCGCGGAACGTATTAACGAGGACGGCTTACGCGACCCGGAAGGAACTCGCACAGAATATTTTTATCAGGAAAACCTGCCACCGCTGCGAGAAAAATCCATAATAGAAAGCATCGTCGATCAATTGTTTTAAAACGGTATTGGCGTATTTCGCCCCGTTTGACTCACTCACTATGAGCGGAGCTGTTCCCTGACCATATACAGCTTACTCAAAGCAAACAATGTGGTCAAATGTGCGTAATTCTTGACCATACCCTTAGAACGAGTTTTTGTTTTTAACGTCTCTCAGGCCAGTACCAACTGTTTCTGCCTGCTCGCCGCCATCACTTGATCGGCGACCTTGCAGACAAGGTGTCACTCGACTTGCTGTCGTAGAGCGCGTTTTCGACGGTTTCATCAGCCAAACTTAGGGAAGCACTGATTTAATCCTCCATGAGCCGCGTTGCAGACCAAATTGTGATGATCGCAAGGCGCATCCCGAAGGCCAGGGGTCATTCTCCCTGGCGAGGGGTGCAACACAGCGAGCGCGCAATTTGGTCGCAACATATACGGGACATGGCTTTACGGGCGGCCTGCATTGTCGCAAGGTTAGCCAAGGGAACGACCCTTAGCGTCACCTTGCTCCGTGCATTCCATCCCGTAAAGCCGATGTCGCGGCCATGTGGGATTAAATCAGTGCTTCCTTAGATTTGCACAAAAGATATGTGCAGGATTTTGTTGAAATCAATCAGTGGATAATCGTGTTGTGCAGTCTTGGAGCCGTGCGGTTCGATGGTGGTAGTTAACCGCCCCTAGGCATAATTTGTTCTATCTGCGCTAGGAGTTTTTCATGCGGGGTTTATTTTCTTGCCCGCATATTTCGCTTGTGTGAAGTTCATTTGCTGCCTCTTGGTGTGCTTTGCTTCTTGTTGGTTGCGACTTTACGTTGGCACATGAAGGTTTAAACAGTTCACGGTTTTTGCGGGTAAATCAGCGTTTTCTTTATGCGACAGAGCCTTTGCAAGACCACCGCCTCATTGACTATTACGTACTAGCCGCACATGGTAACTGAAGCCGCTGAAACGGTAGCTGAGGACGAAGCCATTGTCGAAACTGACGAGCCAGGCACCAACATAATTAACGTCAACAAAGGGTGTGGAAGTCCAAAACCAATGTGATGGCGTAGCTGGAAAAACTTTTGAGTCTATCGACGGGTTGCGGAGGGATTTGTTAACAATGCTGGCAAGTTCTCGGACGTTCGGCAAACGCCAAGCGATGCCAGTACTGCTGGCCTGAGTGGTGCCGTGCGTTACGGCTTCCTGGTCGGTAAATAACTTTGCAGTTCCTGTACACGTACCACCGCTGTACACCATACCCTCAGCACAGCGTCGCCAAATCAGCCCTGTTTTTTGGTCGGCAACTTCGCTGCCGTCAGGGGAAATTATGTAAGGCTGGGCAAAGGCTGCGATAGGCAGGATGCCTAGCAGACAAGTTAAAAATAGTGTAGAGAGTTGTGCAATTTTCATTAAGATTACCCTTAAAAGTGTTCCATTTTTAATTAGGAATTATCTTACAGTCATCCTGTAATTTGTTGAAGGATATTTTAAAGGTAGTGAAAAATTTGTTTAAGAGTATTTTTAAGCGATGCATTACCACAAGAGAACCTCCCCTGCCCATTAATTTAGGTTCCGGCACGTGGGACATGGCATCCTTGAAAAGTGCCAAGCCTTATTCTAATACCTTGGTGTAAGTTTATGCCGTTATTCTGATTTGCGTCAAGCTTGTGTCTCCCGCCAATACATATTGCACTGAGGGTTCTTTTTCAAGAACTCATTAAGGTGATAATAACTTAAGGCCATAATGAGGATGCTCGCTCGGTCTGGCTACGGCTAAGCTGTGTACCACATTTTTTCCTTGGAACCCACTACACATCTAACACTAATGATCCCAATAAACCGAGCAATACTAACAATAAAAGCACGAGTAACTGATTCCTATACTTTTGCTGCATTACCATAGTCTGTAATAAAATTTCCAATTGTGCGTTGGGCTTTTCGGCCAGGCGCTGATGCAGCAGGCGTGGCATTTCTGGCAACATATTTACGTAGTATGGCATTTCTTTTTTCAAAGCTTTAACGAAACCACGCCATCCCACTTGCTCGCTCATCCAGCGTTCCAACCACGGCTTGGCAGTTTTCCACAGATCTAATTCTGGGTCGAGCTGCAGCCCTAAGCCTTCAATATTAAGCAGGGTTTTTTGCAGCAGCACTAATTGCGGTTGTACTTCTATACCAAATTGGCGTGAGGTTTGGAACAGGCGTAACAGCACGCGACCAAAAGAAACATCGCGCAGTGGCTTGTCGAAAATAGGTTCGCACACAGCGCGAATGGCGGACTCAAATTCATCCACGCGGGTATTTGCCGGAGCCCAGCCTGATTCGATATGCACCTCGGCCACGCGTTTGTAATCGCGCTGAAAAAAAGCAATGAAATTTTGTGCGAGATAGTGTTTGTCGGTGTCGGTGAGCGTGCCCATGATGCCGAAATCCAGCGCAATGTAACGACCATCTTGCGCGACTTGCACATTACCGGGGTGCATGTCGGCGTGAAAAAATCCATCGCGAAATACCTGCGTATAAAAAATCTCTACCCCATCTTCGGCCAATTTGGAGATGTTGACACCCATCGCACGCAGCGTATCGACTTGGCTGACAGGCGTGCCATGCATACGTTCCATGACCATGACTGAGTTGGTGCACCAGTCCCAGTGCACTTCAGGCACGAGTAATAAATTAGAATTGGCAAAGTTGCGTTTCAGTTGGCTGGCACTGGAGGCTTCGCGCATGAGGTCGAGTTCATTGTGTAAATGCTTTGCAAATTCTGCTACCACAAGACGTGGTTTAAGGCGTTTGCCATCTTCCCACCAACGTTCGACCAATTCGGCGCAAATACTAAGTAAAGCGATGTCATGCGCGATGATACGGTCTATGCCCGGGCGTAAAATTTTGACCGCGACTTCGCGTCCATTTTTTAGCATCGCGAAATGCACTTGGGCTACCGAGGCACTGGCGATGGGGGTTTCATCGAAGCGGGTAAAAATTTCGTCGAGCTTTTGATGGTACGTTGTTTCCAGCAAGGCAACAGCTTCTGCCGAGGAAAAGGGTGGAACTTGATCTTGAAGCTTGGCTAATTCATCAGCGATGTCGACCGGAATTAAGTCGCGCCGCGTGGAAAGCATCTGGCCGAATTTCACAAAAATCGGCCCGAGACTTTCCAACGCCAACCGTAAGCGCTCGGCTCTGGGTGCAGAAACGTTGCGCAGGAATAGCAGCACATTCAGTGGCTTTAGAAGCCAGCGTGTATTGCTGTGTGCCAGCAGGAATTCATCCAAGCCGAAGCGCAATAGGATGAAAATAATTTTTAGCAGTCGCAGCAGACGCATTGCAGTTATCAGAGTTATTTAAAGCTTAATCGGTGCGAGGCGTTAGCCGGTTAATACGTTGTTCAAGGCGCGCCACATCGTCGCGCAGTTTATCCACATTTTGGATGAAGCGGGCGACTTGATCTGGCTTGGCCAGTAGCGGACGCTCTTCAGTCCAGTATTCAGCCAGTGCTTGCGATAGATTGCGCGCCGTGCCATGCACCTGCTGCTGGCTGCCATGCGCAAATTGCACGATGCGTTCAGCGGCGATGTCTCCCACCGCATGACTCAGGTCTTCCGCTACATCCCAGCGCAAATTGCGGCTGATATACAGTATATCGGCCAGCAGGGCAGTGTCGCCTTCACTGATCACGGCTTGCATAGCGGTCTCGTCGTGCAGCGCGAGTCGGGGTAACAATGAGGGTGGAAAGGTACAAGTAGCATTGGGATGCTGGGCGGACGTTTTGTGCGATGCGCCCGCTAAGGCTTGCTCTGGTAATACGTCTAACTCAGCTGCCGCGAGCAGACCGTTATTTTGAATAGCGTACGTAAATGAAAACGGCGCGATATTAAATCGCACCGTTTTGCCCGCATGCCGTGCCAACCGCTGCAACGCCCACTCATTTTGTTTGAGTATATGATTGAGCGCCAAGGCTGTAGGGTGACGCAACATGTTCAGATAATTTCCGGTAGTAGAAGGTGACCCGCACTTGCTGCCAACCGTGCGGGTCATCCCAATCTCAGAGTACGGCTTTATACGATCTGTTGAATCCCAGCCAACAGCCACACAGCCTTGTCGTCGCGCAGATTTTTTTGCACATGCCACACTTCGTCAAAGCTCTCGGCTGCGCCTTTGTTTTCACTCAACTCGCCGCTCATACGAACGCTGGCGATAGCGTAATCAGCTTCGTTTTGCACTTCCAGCAGCTGCGCGTTAATTGATAAAACATTCGTGTTTTGCGGCATGTTATCCCGCTCTTTGACCTGCATCGCAATTTCAGCAAACATTTCTGCAGTCGTATATTCGCGAATATCATCTAAATCTTTACGATCATGGGCAGCTTGCAAACGAATGAAAGAAGTTTTCGCACTACGCAAAAATGGCTCTACCGGAAAATCTGCAGGAATGTTGCTAAGCATTACGCCAGCTTGCGCGCCGCCAGCGGTGGGCTGCTGTTCAAAACGATTCGCTGTTGGAGCGTGGTCTGTCGCACCTGCATATTGCATGGCAGGACGTGGCGGAGTGGATGATTTACGAAACCTGGAAAGTAGAAACATCACTGCGCCTGCTGCCAACAGCGCCATCAAAATACCACCCAATGCGCCATCCAAGCCCATGCTTGAGAACATTGCAAACAGTCCAGCACCCAGCGCCAAGCCAGCTAATGGCCCAAGCCATTTATTACCAGCAGGTTGGCCTGCGGGTGTTGCCGCAGCAGGCGCAGCAGTAGGGGCTTTTTGCATTTGTTGTGGACTGATATTGCGTTGCTTGCCAAAACTGCTGCCGCCGCCAAAGCGCTTGGCTTCTGCATGAGGAGCAGCCACAGAAAAACCGATAAAAACTAACATGGATAAAAGTGCGAAGCGTTTCATAGTAGAGATTCCTTTAATCAATGTAAAATTTAGGTAAACAAAGAACTGGACGTGCAGTATATATTGGGTAACCCCCATTTTGTGGCAATTTTTTGATGTATTATTTATTTGCATGTTTATATTTGGGGGCTGAAGTAGATTAGCTTAAATGTTAAGCTAATAAAATGAAGATAACCCATTGTAAGTTATTAAAGAAACAACAGCTAAAGTTGCTGGAATATTTTGTTCTTGAAGTAACGGCCAGATCAGCAGCAAATATATTGAATATCCAGCCCAACACGGCGATGCTTTTTTACAGAAAAATTCGCCAGGTAATTAACCATCATTGTGCATTAAATGCACAGGCAGTATTTGATGGTGCAGTCGAGTTAGACGAGCGCTATTTTGGGGGAGCGCGCAAAGGTAAACGAGGAAAATAGCCCCTGATAGCGTGGTCTACACGGATTGCTACCGCAGCTATAACGCGCTCGACGTGAGTGATTTTCATCACCACCGGATCAATCATTCGGCGCGGTTTGCAACAGGCAAGAATCACATTAACGG
>JAKFXW010000122.1 GCA_021731185.1 Gallionellaceae bacterium | reverse complement strand
GTGTATATCTGTCGGGCGGTTTGTCCGAAATAAAATGTCTGCAACAGGGCATAGCCCAATGCCTGCCGTGCGATGTTTACCGGCTGGATCAAAAAGAAGCCAGCTTGTATGGCGCAGCGTTACTCGCTAGCGGCTCGGCATTATTGAGTGATAAACATAGTGAAAAAATAACAGCACATTCGGATATGTATCACTTGCTTGAAAAATATCAACGTTGGAAAATTTGGTTGGATGATTTATTGGAATCTCACCGCTAGAATTTTTACATCAAGCATCATCAAATCGGCGTTATGATAAACACAGTAAATTAATAAAGCATTCTGGAGATTTAACGTATGAAAAAAATAAAGAAACTATTACGTGCGCCACCTCGTGGGCATTGGGTGGGAGATGGCTTTCCGGTGCGTGCAGTATTTGCTGACATGGCATTCACGCAGGAGATCAGCCCTTTCCTGATGTTTGATTATGGTGGCCCGCACGACTTCACACCGACTGAAACACGGCGTGGTGTGGGGCCACATCCGCATCGTGGATTCGAAACCGTCACCATCGCTTTTCAGGGCGAAATTGAACATGCTGATTCGGTTGGAAACAAAGACGTGATCGGCCCGGGTGATGTGCAATGGATGACGGCTGCATCCGGTATTATTCATGAAGAAATGCATTCCAAAAATTTTGCCCGACACGGTGGTGCTTTGGAAATGGCGCAACTGTGGGTCAATCTTCCAGCCAAATCTAAAATGGATCCGCCGCATTATCAGCCCATTGTGAGCGCAGAAATTCCAGTACATCAACTTGATAGCGACAGCGGCAATGTGCGCGTGATTGCAGGAGATTTTTTGGGTACGCAAGGAGCAGCCACCACACACACCCCAATTAATTTGTGGGACATCCATATACACGCAGGCAAAACAATTGATCTAACCGTGCCCGCCGAACACAATACTATGCTGTTTGTACGCACAGGCAGGCTTGTACTAAATAATGAAACACTCGGCGCAGCAGACTTGGTGATAATGGAACAGGCTGGGCAACGCATTCAACTGCATGCGATGGAAGCGTGTGATTTGCTGCTATTGGGCGGCGAACCGATCAACGAACCCATCGCCACTCGCGGCCCCTTTGTGATGAATACCGATCAGGAAATCAGACAAGCGATCATGGATTATCAAAACGGCAAAATGGGACATATTGCGGGCTGAGTCAACCATTGGTGTTCGCAGGTAATAAGGGCTTTGACATCCCTCTGTATCTGGAAAATGGACAGATGAGGTGGAGCAATTTGGCATTACTCTTCAGATTGCAAAACTTTTTTTGGTATATCGCTGATGGGCACAGGTATAGCGGATGACTCACTCGTTTGGTTGGAAAGCTTTGCATTTTCTTCAGATATAATTCTGGCGACTTCTTCCTGAGAAAAGGGTGTACCTTTCTTGCCTGCTGAAATTTCACCTGAGCATTTTGCGATGAGCTGAACAGTTGGCAAGTCCAAACAATATCTAAGGTCGAGGGATCGATTGTCTATTGCAGGTTTAATTTCAGCTCCTACCATAGGGCTTGCAGTAAGCAATGAGACAACGAGCAGTAATACGATTTTATTCATGTGCGTTCTCCTGAATTTTGTGTGGCCTATTCTGCGATCACACCCACTCTTGCCATGAAGCGTTTGGTGTATCTGGGTTAATATGTTTCACTTATTGCACATCCGCCTGACCATGCGCGATTAAGAAACGCTGACAGGAGTTGCTACGGCTTCCCCTCAATCGAGTCGCGCAATGATTTGGAGGAATGCTAGTGATGATGCCCACCTTCACCATGCGTATGTCCATGTGCAATTTCTTCAGCAGTTGCTGCGCGCACGCCAGAAACCACACCACTAAAGCTGAGGATTTTGCCTGCTAGGGGGTGATTACCATCCACCGTTACTTCGTCTTCCGTGACATCAACTACAGTGTAAAGTGAGTATTCGTCATTTTCATCACCTTCCGCGCCGCCTTCAAATTGCATACCAATAGCGATATTTTCCGGGAACATGCTGCGCGGTTCAACACGCACCAGATCGTGCTCATATTCACCAAATCCTTCATCTGGCGTAATCGTGATGGTAAGTTTTTCACCAACAGTTTTGCCATGCAATGCTTCTTCCACTGTTGGAAAAATTCCGTCATAACCACCATGCAGATAACTTACTGGCTCTTCAATTTTTTCCAGCAGTGTGCCGTTTACATCGGATAATTCATAGCGTAGGGAGACAACGGTATTCTTTTCAATCTTCATTGCATTTCCTTTATTAAAAATAACATTTCCTGCGCGTGGCCATGAGCATGAACACCATATAGCGCATGTCGCACCTTGCCCTGCTTATCGATTACAAATGTGGAGCGTTTAATCGATGTTTTTACGTGGCCTTCGACTTCCTTGTCATACAGCACACCATATTTTTTACATACTTTGGATTCCACATCCGATAGCAGCAGAACAGAGAGGCCATATTTATCGCGAAAATCTGCGTGACTCAAACATTCATCGCGGCTCACACCTACTATGATGGTATCCAACTGTGCAAATTTATCATCCAGCTTGGTAAATTCATTAGCTTCCATAGTACAGCCGGGCGTGTCGTCTTTAGGATAAAAATATAACACAATATTTTTTTTCCCCAGGCACGCAGAAGAATCAAAATCTTCCATATCTGCATCCGGCAGAACAAACTGAGGTGCTTCCATTCCTACTTGCAATACCATCTGGACACCTCCAAAAATTCAAACATTAGTTTCAACGACACGCTTTATTTTAACTGAATTTAAAATTTGATTAATATTTTTGTGGTAGGGACACAGCTATAATTCTACCTATGAAAAACAATATCCCCAAACCTCAAGCCCTGTCTATTTTGGGCGGACTGTCCGCCGCAGATTTTTTGCGCGACTATTGGCAAAAAAAACCTTTACTCATTCGCCAAGCTATCCCCAACTTTACGGGCTTACTGGATCCGCAGCAATTAATAAGCCTGGCGACTGATGAAAATGTGCAAGCGCGGCTAGTAACGCAGCAGCGCGACACTTGGCAATTACACCATGGCCCGTTTAGCACAACGCAATTTGCAAAACTGGGCAAACGCAAGTGGACTGTGCTGGTGCAAGGCATTAACCACCATCTGGCTGCCGGAACTGAGTTATTAAAACTGTTTAATTTTATTCCCCATGCGCGGCTGGATGATTTGATGGTGAGCTTTGCAACCCAAGGCGGTGGCGTAGGCCCACATTTTGATTCATACGATGTGTTTCTGCTACAAGGTTCAGGGCATCGGCGCTGGCAGATTTCTGCCCAAAAGGATCGCACCTTAGTGAAAGGCGCGCCACTGAAAATTTTACAACACTTTAAACCTGAGCAAGAGTGGATATTAACGCCTGGCGACATGCTCTACCTGCCACCAAACTACGCCCATCATGGCGTTGCGGAGGATGACTGCATGACCTACTCCATCGGTTTCCGTGCGCCGACTTATCAGGAATTGGCGGAACAATTTTTAGTGTATATGCAGGATCGAATCAATCTGGCGGGGATGCTGGCCGACCCCGACCTCCAGCCACAAATCCACCCTTCTGAAATCAGCACCGCGATGCTTGAGCAAATTGAAAACATCATTCGACAAATTCAATGGGACAAAGGCGATATTGCACACTTTGTGGGATGTTATTTAAGCGAACCCAAACCAGATATTTTTTTCAAACCGCCTGCACGACCACTCAGCCGCCAGCGATTTATTCAACGGGTGCAAAAAAGAGGTTTAGTGCTGGATTTAAAATCACAAATGCTGTGTTACGACTACACAGTGTTCATAAACGGCATCGCCCATCCAGTCAACCAAGCCAGCTATGCTACATTAAGGCAATTAGCAAATGAGCGTGTGATGAGCTCTGGAATTGGGTGTCCTGCTGAAGCAATGGAGCTTCTCTATCAAAGCTATCTGGATGGCTATGTGCAGCCGGCTTGAATCGAGGCATCAGTGCCATACGTATTGGCGGGAAACTAAAGATAATGCGATAATGCATAATTCTCTTCTTCAATTCAAACTGAGTAGTAATTTTGCATGCACGCCTTGAATTCCATCACTCTGCTTCAGCAAAATTTAGTGGTTGAACACGACCTGCAAAGCTTTATCAGCTTTGCCCTTGAGAGTGTCAAACATTTGGGCGGAAATGTTTTTGCTGCATCTATTCCCACCTTAAACACCATACAAGAGTTGCGCGAGGCGGGCGCGGCAACAGGTTATCCCTTACCAACCAGCCTTTTATTGGTATTGGACGAAAAATCTATTAGAATTGCCTGGGGTAAAAAGTGTGTGGAGATTGCCAAGCTTGAACAATATCCCGCGCATGATTCGATTCTTCAACTACAACTGCACCTCAAAAACTCAACTGCACTAGCTGATCCCGCCATCCTGCTCCAGCGCAACAAAGAAATGATAAAGCACTTGGACGAGGTGCGTGTACGTACCGATGAAGAATTGGCAACTTTGCAGACAAAAATAGAAGTTCAACAAAATGAATTGCAACAAACTATTCTACAAGCAGAAACGGATTCGCTTACAGGGCTGCTCAATCGTCGTGCTTTTAAACAAAAACTGGACACCGCTTTCCGCCACACCATGCGCCAGAAAAATGTGCCGCTTTCCCTGGTGTTGCTTGATGTGGATTTTTTTAAGCAAATTAATGATACGTTTGGCCACCAACACGGTGATGCCTACCTCATTAAAGTAGCAAATTCACTGCGCAATGTTATCCGAGAAGATGTCGATTTTGCTTTCCGCTTTGGCGGCGACGAGTTCGCTTTAGTAATATTTGCCGATCATCAACTGGCTTGTGATAAAGCGCAGCGGGTACTAAAGCTCATGGAAAATCAAGTCAGCATAGGCATTATTGCCATCAACCGGCATTCCTCCACCGCACTTACTCTGGAAACCTATATTCAGCGCGCTGACGCGGCCTTGTATGAAGCAAAACGTCGAGGACGGGGGCGCATCATAGTAGATATATGTTTATCACCCAATCTATCAGACTGCTCTCTACCCTGCCCCAGAAAGACTGCACTCGGTACTAATCGATATGTGGAATACACTGGTCAACCGATCCCAGAGTGCCTGCCCGTGCAAACCCTGGCTTGATGATTCCCCAAAAAATCCATGTCTAAAATCTTCGACAGCGCAACAGATTGCAAATTGCTCTACAGCAGCCCGGCACAAAACAAAAGTGCAATGATTTTGCTGCGCTCCAAATTACTAGCTATCTCCCAGCGTTTACATATACACCCACTCAAGCAGGAAAAAATGTTGCTCGTCGCCTCGGAAATTTTGAGCAACCAAACCAAACATGCGGAGGGGCGCGGCTTAATCCAGCTATGGCAGCAACCCGGGTCTATGTTCGATCTTTTTGCACTGGATTATGGCCCTGGGATCCCAAACATACATCAGGCCGAAAAAGATGGTTACTCCACCTCCAATACATTGGGGCAGGGGCTAGGAGCAATTCGCCGTTCAAGTGATGAATATTATGCGTATACGCAACAGGGCACGCCCGAACAAACTAAAAAATGGAGCGGGACGGCTATACTGGCGCGATTTACAGCAGGAGAAATGTCGGATGCCAACCACGTTAGTGAATCCATGGCAAAAGAGTTAGGTAATTTTCAAGTGGGCATGTTTTCAAAATCTCTATCCGACAACCGCTATAATGGGGATCGTATTTACTTTCACAAAATCGACAAAACGCTACGCTGGGTGCATTTGGATGGCCTAGGTCATGGCGCAGAAGCGCAGGCTGCGACCGACAACATCGCCGCTCATATTACCCATGAGACTGATATGGATTCACTGTTGACTGCCATTGACAAGCAATTAATTAATACTCGAGGCGCAGTGGCTATCTTCGGTGAAATTGCCTCGGGCAATGCGAAGCTGCTAGGCGTAGGCGACATGCACGCCCACCTATACGATCAAAAACAGCTTTATCCAATTGCTTTTACGCCCGGGGTACTCGGTCGAGAGCACCACACCACCGCACCTGCTCAGTCGAAATTCGGGAAAAAATATACCATCATCACCGCCAGTGATGGTATACGGCGCAACCTCGATTTAAGAAATTTTGAGGGATTATTCAATAGCTCGCCGCAGTTGATTGCCTACCTACTTGGTAATATCATGGGCAGACTTTCCGATGATCAATCTATTTTTGTAGCCCGTATAAAATAAGCACTCATCCCATTATTCAGAATATCTATTACACACCACCCTAAACACCCACCCTTTTCTATAGGACCATACCCATGACGAAAAAACAGCCCCCTCCCGCTACACCCAAACACAGCGAGAAATTAACAGCACTATTCAATCTAACAGTAGGCAATATCTCCGCAGCACTGGAAGCACCCGGCAAGCATTTTTTTGGTGGTAACAGCCACTTGATGGATGAAGATGAAATCGCCGACCTGAGCATTGAAGTGATGAGTTTAATTACTGCACTACTCAAGTCTGCCGATCCAACCGACAAAGACTCATCCGAATTGGATGCGCTGACAGTATTTTTCTCCAGCCTCTCTCAAAAAATGATGATGCGCGGCGGCCACGTGGAAACAGTGGCGCGGTACACGCAAGCATTGCAGCACGCTTTAATTGATGCGTTGGAAAAAGACAGCAACATCACATTTAGTCAATCACGCTCTGTTTTACTCTATTTGACGGGCGTATTCAACGAACTCATCATGGCTGTTTTCCACGCCTATCTGGAAGAAAAAGAACGCGCACTTCATGCTCAGGACGTACAGCTGCGTGAAAATGCCACGCCTATCACCGAAATCTGGGATGGCGTTCTCACTCTGCCTATCATAGGCACACTGGATTCCAGTCGCACCATGCTGGTCATGGAAGCCCTGCTCAGCCGCATTGCTAAAGATCATGTTCACTCTGTGGTGATGGATTTGACGGGCGTTAAAAATATAGACTCGCAAGTCTCGCACCACCTCATTCAAATTGTGCGTGCCGTGCAGCTCATGGGTTCTGAGGCCATCATCACTGGCATTCAACCTGAAATTGCGCGCGCCTTGGTGAGCTTGGGCATTGATTTGCGCGATGTCACCACCCGTTCCACCCTATCAGACGGCTTGAAAGAAGCGTTCCAACGCATGGGCATCTATGTCAATTCGAAAAAAGACTAAATGCAAAGCAACGGGCTACGATTAACGCAAATCGGCAGCAGCGATTTTCTGCTGGAACCCTCACGCAGCCTTGATATACAAAATCAAGGTGCGCTGCTAGAACTTATCATTAGCAAGCTGCAAGAGTTGCGAGGCAAGCGCTTGTACTATGATTTATCCGAACAAGTGCTCATTGATCCAGTGTACTACGCATGGCTAAACACGCTGGCAGTCGCGTTATACACCATCAACGTGACTACGGTATGTATCCATATGCAACCCACTGCTGCCTATGCGCTGGCACAAAATATGTTAGTCGCACCAAAATTTGAAACCGCTATCGATATTGCGGCCTGGCGGAAATCAAGTTGACATGGATTTGTGGCCCGTCAAATATAAATTAAGGGCATCGCTGAAAAGTAAGAGTTCACCCAAATGCCCCACAAGAAGACAACGGTTTGCTCAAGCAAAAACGTCTTCAAAACGTAGCAAGAAATTCTCCACACCGTGTATTATTCACATGTTAAGCAAAGAATTTTCTACACCCGAGAGCACTAAAAGTACGCAATCCGCTATGGGCTGAAGCCCATGCGGAATTGTCAGGGGTAGACCGTGGTTGTACCAAAGGCAGGCAATCCACTACGCAGCAAGCTGCATGTAGAATTGATACTAAAGCCGATGAATCGGCAACAACCACGCACCAATACCGCAATTAAAGGGCACTTCTAAAAATTTAAATTACTGATGAAACAACTAGCCATTCCACTAGGCCGCCAAAAGACGGCAGCCAAGTGGCTGGTTATAAGCCAGACAAAGCGCGAACAAAAAATTATGACATTGTCCCCTTGTGGGACGACGCATATGTTTGATATGTTAGGAGTAATTTTTTATGAGCAACACCGTATGGCGACGGAAGTTGGATTTTTAGAAGTGCCCTGAAATGAAATCTGATTTTTTAGAGGTATCCGTATGAGCAATGTCGATCCCGCTGAACTAGACAAATTCAGCCAATTAGCCCACCGCTGGTGGGACACCAGCAGCGAATTCAAACCGCTGCACGAAATTAACCCCTTACGCCTGAACTACATCAACGGCATCGCACCACTGCGCGGGAAAACCGTGTTGGATGTAGGTTGTGGCGGCGGCATACTGTCAGAAAGCATGGCCGCATTAGGAGCAGAAGTCACCGGCATTGATCTGGGCGACAAAGCCCTGCAAGTCGCCCAAATGCATTTGCTGGAAAGTGGGCAACAGGTAAATTATCGCAAAATCTCTGCCGAAGATTTAGCTACCGAAATATTAGCAGCAGCACAACCCAGCCTTTACGACGTAATAACCTGCATGGAAATGCTGGAGCACGTCCCGAATCCAGGGAGCATCGTGCAAGCCTGCGCGCAGCTTGTAAAACCCGGCGGTTATGTGTTTTTTTCTACGCTTAATCGCAACCCCAAGTCCTACCTGTTCGCCATTATCGGCGCGGAATATGTATTAAACATGCTACCGCGCGGCACACACGAATATGAAAAATTCATCAAGCCCTCCGAACTCGCACAACTCTGCCGCCATGCCGCGCTCAACGTATTCGATGTCACTGGCATGAGCTACCACCCGCTATACAAAACTTACACACTGGATAAAAACACGGATGTGAATTACCTCCTCACCTGCCGCCGCAATTAGCTCATGCAAGCTGGAATTAAAGCTGTCTTACTTGACCTCGACGGCACTTTCGCCGACACTGCGCCCGACCTTGGTGCCGCACTCAACCACGTTCTCAGCCTGCATAATCTCCCACCATTACCGCTGTCAATCATTCGCCCGGAAGCGTCGCACGGCTCAGTTGGATTACTCAAAATTGGCTTCAACATCACGCCTGAATCACCGCAATTTGCTGTGCTGCGTGAAGCCTTTCTCGACTATTACAGCCACCACATTTGTGACCACACCACCCTCTTCCCCGGCATGGCGCAATTAATCAACGCACTGGAAAAACGCAACTTACCTTGGGGCATCGTCACCAACAAACCGCATCGTTTCACCCTGCCCCTCATGCAAGCATTAGGCTATGCCGAACGTGCCGCCTGCCTGGTCAGTGGCGACACCTGCGCCCGCGCCAAACCTCACCCTGATCCACTTTTAAAGGCTTGTGAAATGCTGTCAATTTCACCACAAGAAACACTCTATTTGGGCGATGACAAACGCGACATGGAAGCCGCCAATGCCGCCAACATGCCATTCGTCATTGCACGCTATGGCTACCTCGCCCCACAAGGGGACAATCCCACAGGGGGACAATGTGACACACACGAAAATTTCAGCACGGGACAATCACATTGTCCCCTCATTGTCCCCTTGTGGGATGTGGGGCAAGGCAGCGTTCATAACCCGATGGAGCTGCTTAATCACCTTAGCCATAATTTTAAAATTCAGCGGGACAGGCACGTCACAGAGTAAATCTTTAAAACTGAATTCAATCGACTATTCACGGAATAAACTCCTCCAGCGTTGCGTCATATCCCAAGCTACTGGCGGCAATCCATAAATCTATTTTTAAAGACAAACGTGATCGCGCTTGAACACTTGAACACAAGACATGACCCCATCATTCAGGAACTTTTTCCCCCAATCGTAGCTCCAAGAATCACTATTTCTGCTCTTAAAACACCTGATTTTTTCCTTGCGCGCACTATCTAAAATGGATAGCTGTTCCCCCAGCTTGGCGTCTTGCATCTACACAATAA
>JAKFXW010000221.1 GCA_021731185.1 Gallionellaceae bacterium | reverse complement strand
TTCAAGCCGCATTTCTAAGTTACTCGGTTTCATTCACAGTTTCATTCCCCCCATTTCATTGTGCCGCTTTATTTCATCGTGCATAGGTCACTCGATTTAAGTGCCACCCGGCTACAGCATTTTTTTTAACTGATACAATTTTTCCAGCGCATCTTTCGGACTCATATCGTCCGGCTGTAATTCACCTAATAATTGCATTGCCGGGTGTGCTTCGGGCGCAGGAATTTTGGACGCATAGGCTGTGACGTTAAATAAATCGCCCTGCGGATTTTGTGCGGCGCTTTGTTGCTCCAATCGAACCAATTGTTTCTTCGCGTTACGGATCACTTCATTCGGTACACCCGCCAGTGCGGCCACTTGCAGGCCGTAGCTCTGGCTGGCTGCACCTTCATTCACGCTGTGCAGAAATACGATGTTGTGCTGGTGTTCAATTGCGGCGAGGTGAACATTAGCAAGTTGCTGAAATTCTTCGCTCAGGCGCGTAAGCTCAAAATAATGTGTAGCAAATAAGGTATAGCTGCGATTTTTTTCCAGCAGGTGACAGGCGATTGCATAGGCCAGTGCCAAGCCATCAAAGGTCGAGGTACCGCGCCCGATTTCATCGACCAGTACCAGACTTTTTTCGCTGGCATTATGCAAAATATTAGCGGCTTCGGTCATCTCAACCATGAAGGTAGAACGGCCACTGGCCAGATCATCCGACGCACCGATGCGGGTAAATATCTGATCGATTTCTCCTAGCACCGTATTTTTAGCAGGCACAAAACTGCCGCAATGCGCGAGCAAAGTAATCAGTGCCACCTGCCGCATGTAGGTCGATTTGCCGCCCATATTGGGTCCAGTGATGAGCAGCATTTTGCGTGCTTCGTGCAGATCGATGTCGTTGGCAATAAAGTTATCTACCTGTGCTTCGACTACAGGATGCCGCCCCTGGCTGATCTGCAAAACATTATCATCGCTAAAAATAGGTGCGCTAAGATTGAGCGTAACCGCGCGTTCTGCAAAAGTTGCAAGCACATCCAGCGTGGCAATAGTCGTGGCTATGAGTTGCAAATGGGCAATGTAAGGTGCCAGTTGTTCAAGCAATTGCTCGTATAAAAATTTCTCGCGGGTTAATGCTCGATCATTGGCTGAGAGTGCTTTGTCTTCAAATGTTTTGAGTTCAGGCGTAATGTAACGCTCGGCATTTTTAAGCGTTTGGCGACGACGGTAATCGTCTGGCACATTGACCGATTGCGCGGTGGATACTTCAATATAAAAACCATGCACGCGATTGTATTCTACCTTCAGCGTCGTGATGCCCGTGCGTGCGCGCTCGCGTGCTTCCAGCGCCAGCAGAAAATCGCCGCAGTTACTTTGAATGCCACGCAGCTCATCCAGTTCTGCATCAAAGCCATCTGCGATCACGCCGCCTTCTCTGAGCATGTTGGAAGGTTCAGTTTTTAATGTGCGCTGCAAGCACGCGACCAGCAGTTCATCTGTTCGCAATTCATGCGCGAGGGTTTGCAACAAAGGTCGCGTCTGTCCCACCCGTTCACTCGCTGAGACAGCAAGTAGCAGGTTGTGCAAAGCAGGCAATTGTGCCAGCGTATCGCGCAGACCGGAAAGATCGCGCGGACGCGCAGATTTTAAGGCGATGCGCGTGGTAATGCGTTCGACATCAACGCACTGCTTGAGGTGGTCGTGCACGCTACGATGTAACTCCCTTTCCCGCTGAGAGAAGGATAGCAGTTGCGCGACCGCCTCTAACCGCGAATTGAGTGCTGCACGATCCCGCATTGGATGGTGCAACCAGTGCGCCAATAAGCGGCTGCCCATGTTACTGGCGCAGGTGTCAAGCAGTGACAGCAGAGTGGGCGCGTTTTCTCCGCGCAGGGTTTGGGTGATTTCCAGATTGCGGCGAGTAGCCGCATCCATGCGTACAAATTGTTCGGCGGCATACACCTGAATGCCGCGCACATGCTGGATGTGTTGCCCCTGTGTTAACTTGGCATAACCCAGCAGTGCGCCCGCTGCTTCGATACCCAGCGTGAAGTCTGCACAACCAAAGCCTGCTAAATCCAGCGTGGAAAATTGCTGGCACAGCGCGCGTTGTGCGGTTTCAAAATTAAAATGCCAATCGGGCAAAGTTCTAATCGCGGCCTTGGATGCAGCAGGCGGCGCAACATTTTCTGCCAGCAAAATTTCTGCCAGCAAAATTTCAGAAGGCTGCAAGCGTTCTAACTCTGCCGATAAATTTTTCGCGTCAATTTCGCTGGTAAAAAATTGACCTGAAGCCAGATTCATCCAGGCTACCCCTACTTTGCCGTCGCGCGCGTGCAGCGCCAGCAGCAGGCTATCGCGCTTTTCATCCAACAGAGCAGAATCCGTCAACGTGCCGGGCGTGACGATGCGTATCACTTTGCGCTCCACCGGACCCTTACTGGTTGCGGGGTCACCGATCTGTTCGCAAATGGCAATAGATTCACCGAGCTTAATTAGGCGCGCCAGATATTGCTCGGCGGCATGGTATGGCACACCTGCCATTTTTATCGGCTGCCCGTTGGATGAGCCGCGTTGCGTAAGCGTGATGTCGAGAAGTTTGGCGGCGCGCACCGCATCGTCAAAAAATAATTCGTAAAAATCCCCCATGCGATAAAACAGCAGCATGTCAGTGTGCTGCGCTTTGATTCGCAGATATTGCTGCATCATCGGGGTGTGCGGGGAGGGAGTCATGGTGGTGATTTTATTCCAATTCCTGATAAAAACGATCACAGTGTTGGCTTCGTTTTCGGCTCCTGAGTGAAACAACTAGCCATCCCACTAAGCAACCAAAAGACGGTTGCAAAGTGGTTGGTTATAGCCGTACTCAAATGTACTGTCTTCGTCGCCTCATCCTTGCCGCCTTGTGCTCCTGTTTATCAGAAATTAGAATTATCAATGCAGCGCGCTAGTAATGGAGGTGCGATTAATTTTTACACTTGGATTTTAAGCCTGTTATTCTAGCCTGAATGACGCAGTAAAAACTCAACCAATTTTTTGCGTAACGCTTGACTACTCATGGCTTGAGTATGCCACGCACCTTGCTCAATCCAGCGTTCTTTCGGTTCATTTGCGTGCTCGAATAATTGCTGTGAATGATGCAGTGGTACGACTACATCTCGATCCCCGTGCAACAACAGTAGCGGCAGCGGGCTGATTGCTGCAATGGAATCAGCGGGCAGCCGAGACACTTTTCTCCAGAGTTAACACAAGAAATAAGAGTCGCTCACCAACGGCGCGAACTGGCGCTGGAGTTGTTGTCAGATTTGGGTGAAGAACCAAAACCGTTCGGCCTTTCCTTTGGGCTCACCGTCGATCCTGAGACGGCTGGGGAAATGGTGCGTGACTTCCTCGGGTTATCCATGAGCAATATGGAAGCATACCGTGGAGACGCTTCAGGGCGTAAGGGCCTCAACTCATGGCATCAGCGTATTAAAAATGCCGGTGTGCTTGTATTTCAAGCGGCGCGCATTACCCTCCGAAGAGGCCTCTGGATTTGCCCTGGCTTATGACGTGCTGCCTACCGTTGTCATTAATCGTAAAGATGCACCCGCACGATGCCTGTTTTCTCTGGCACACGAATTTGCACACTTGGCACTCCGTAAAAGTGGGGTATCAGACCTCGACATTGACGCGATGCGCTTCCGATGACGAACAATGAGAATGCGCGTTACAGCATCAATACAAGTGCATTGATCCACGCGTGGCGGCGGGTTTATCCTGGTTAAACGTGGGCTCTTTGACCTTGCAATATCAGGTTGATATTGGTTGCACCTAGTGCTAGGATTGCACATGGCAAAAAAATTACCCAAGCCTGATAGCGCGAAACCAGTCGAAACGGATCGAGCATTCAAAACAGCTTGGTTTGCAAAGGAAGCACGTAAGGCAAAGATTGCGGATAAAGAGCTTTGTCATGCGATTAGGCAAGTCATGCAAGGACAGGCGGATGACCTCGGCGGCGGGGTGTACAAAAAACGTTTGAACGACAACATGCACCGTTCGATCATCATAGCCAAGGCTGGTCGGCATTGGATATATGCCTACCTCTATGCAAAAAAGGATCGCGAGAACATTGCACCAGACGAATTGGCTGCATTCAAAAAGCTTGCGAAAGATTACGGTAGCGCGAGTGATGTCAGGATTGCTGCGCTTTTAAATGATAAAGAATTATTGGAGATTTGCCATGACGACTAAATCCGCTACAGCAAAAACAAAAAGTGATGCATTTGCGGCCATCCACAGTGCCGCGAAAGGATTGCACCGTGTAGGCGCAATCAACAAAACGACCATGCGTGAATACGATGCCTTGTGTTTGGATGCCATTCCTGAATTCAATGCCAAGGACATCAAGCGCATCCGTGAACATGCACACGTTAGCCAGCCCGTATTTGCCCGCTACCTGAACACCAGCGAGTCCACCGTGCAAAAATGGGAAGCAGGCCAGAAAAGGCCAAGTGGCATGGCGCTCAGGCTATTGCGTGTGGTCGAAAAGCACGGGCTTGAAGTGCTTGTGTAACCGTGGTCTGTCCCCATTTATTTGCGACCTGTGCTTTCCTGTGATCGACTTGTACCGCAACCAGATTGAGCACCACGCATCGCTTGAAGCCGTTGCTTGAGCACAACAATAAAAATGAATTCAACGGATGCGGGCTGCGAATTTAATTCGACCACGACACCTTTAATTCTCTTAGAATCCCGTTAACTCGATTAATGAATAACTCAATGAATCTATCAGCACCTGCGTCGAATCATATCTCGCTTGCATTAGCGAGTTTGGCTTCTGGAAGGAAGGGGCTAACCCCTGCATTTGGAAAAACACTTGCCGAGGCGGCATGTATCTGTCTCGATGAACGACGCCATTCTAGCCCAACATCCATGAATATTTCTGGTAGCTACAATTTTATTGCGGATGTCGATTGGAATAAGCCAACAGATCAAGCAAAGCGTTGCTGGAATGATGATGAAGTTACTACTGAGCAGGGGGCGTATGGAATTGCCGTGCTATTAGTGGAAAGTTGTGGACTTGAGGTCATAGAACGCTCTAAAAAGAAGACTGGCTTTGATTACTGGTTGGGTGATCCATCATCCAGTAACTCTTTGTTTCAGGGATTAAGTCGCCTTGAGGTGTCTGGAATTAGGAATGGAGACAAATCATCCGTTGAGACACGAGTAAAACGAAAATTAAAACAGACAGAAGTGTCCGACGGAATGTTGCCTGCTGTAATAGTGGTCGTTGAGTTCGGCACTCCCATCGCAAGACTGGAAGAACGATGCAAAACGTGACTAACATGCATCAAGCAGCTATGGAATTCGCTGACCGAGCAGAACTCGCGCGGCGGGCTGGAGATTTATCGGCTTTTGTGGAATTTTCAACTCAGGCACTGGAACTCGAAGCCAAGGCAGCGTGGGTGATGTCAAATCAAACTGATCTGGAGCCGACTAGATCAATACTTTTTAGAAGTGCCGCTACACTGGCGATAGAGGTTGGCCGACTGCGAGAAGCGGAGCAATTGATTGCTGCTGCGTTAGCTGGTAATCCTCCTGCGGAAATCGCAGAAGAGTTGCGTGATCTACTTGAGGATGTTTATTTCCAGCGACACCTTGAGGTGAAGGGAGTTACTCTGAGCCCTGGTGATGTGCAGATGACTTTGGAGGGGAACGCCGTAGGATTTGGAATTGCAAGGAGTGACATATTCGTTCAGCGCTTGAAAGACCTAGAAACACTGCTTTATCGCACCGCAGAGCGCCTTATGGGACAAGAATTCCGTGAGTCGGGTCGAAGGAAAAAGAGCTTGTCAGAAAGCTTTGAGTTGTATTTGTCAGTGCCGCGAGCCGCCAGTTTTGCAGTTACTCTTCGTCTCGGACAGAGCTCTCAGCTCAATCTGCCGGGAGTTGATTTTACGACCAATACAATGAAGGTACTTCTGGATGATTTGGCTTTGGTCAATGAAGGTAATTTGGAAGCACTGAAAAATAGCATCCCAGACGAATCTTACAGGGTCAACTTTATGGGGCTGGCTGAGCGGCTTGCGCCTGATGGCAAGGAAATTAGAACTGTGGGGTTTACAACTGCGCCAGACCAAGTAAAACGTGTCGTTGCTCTGGTTGCGACGAAGAAACAACTAAGAGAGAGAGTTCGAAAAATCCCAAAGAATCTCACAACTGCCACCGATGAGAAAGAAGTTGTGATAACTGGACTTCTTCTTGAAGCAGACGCTACGAATCGGAAAGAAGGAATTATTGAAGTGGTGGATGCCGATGGCACTGCGCACAAAATTATTGTGCCGCGAGGGATGATGAGAGACATTGTTAAACCAATGTTCGAGGAAGAGGTTGTAGTGATCGGTATCTCCCGTCAGGGAAGGATTGATCTAGTAACTATTGACCTAGCTGATACCGATACTGGCAAGGAATAAAATTTAAAACATCAAAAGTCTCAGTGTCAGGCCTTGCATTAACGCATAACGCATCTCTTCCAAAATAAATGGGTCAGCATCAATATTTTTTATTTCCATTTACTCCGGCCAGTCTGCCTGCCAGGCCAGACGGTCATCCTTACGCATTAGCCAAGTACCAAACTTGGCGCGCTGACCAGCGAAAGAACAAGATATGCCTGAACTAATTTTCAAGGGTAAGGAGTTCGTTTATAACCACCACTTGACGGTGTCACACCATCTGTTGGTGTCGCATCCAGAGCAGTTTGGCGGCGCGCACCGCATCGTCAAAAAATAATTCGTAAAAATCCCCCATGCGATAAAACAGCAGCATGTCGGTATGCTGCGCTTTGATTCGCAGATATTGCTGCATCATTGGGGTGTGCGGGGAGGAAGTCATGGTGGTGATTTTATTCCAATTCCTGATAAAAACGATCACTGTGTTGGCTTCGTTTTCGGCTCCTAGCCGTACTCAAATGTACTGTCTTCGTCGCCTCATCCTTGCCGCCTTGTGCTCCTGTTTATCAGAAATTAGAATTATCAATGCAGCGTGCCAGTAATTGAGGCGCGGTTAATTTTACACTTGAATTTTCAGCCTGTTATTCTAGCCTGAATGACGCAGTAAAAACTCAACCAATCTTTTGCGTGACGCTTCACTATTCATAGCTTGAGTATGTCCCGCACCTTGCTCAATCCAGCGTTCTTTCGGTGCATTGGCGTGCTCGAATAATTGCTGTGAATGATGCAGTGGTACGACCACATCTCGATCCCCGTGCAACAACAGTAGCGGCAGCGGGCTGATAGCTGCAATGGAATCGGCGGGCGAATAGTCATTGTTTATAATCAACCAAGGTAGCCATTGCAGCAGCCAGGTAAGCGGTGACGTAGCCAGCTTCTCTCTGGCAATTTGTCGATAATCATAAAATGCACTATCAATGACGACTGCCCGAATGTTAGCGCGATAAGCGCTGTGCGCGGTGTAATGAATGGCAAGCGCGCCGCCTAAACTTTGTCCAAAGACAATAATTTTATTCGGGTTAACGTCTTGATGCTCTAGCAGGCTACGCATTGCAGCATCAATATCGAGTTGCATTCCTGCTAACGTCGGCACGCCTTCGGACTCACCGTAGCCACGATAATCGAGAGCCAATACATTAAATCCCTCTAGTGACAGCCATGCGATGCTACGAAAATGCGTGCTGATATTCTCGGCGTTACCATGTAGAAATAACACAGTGGCTTTTGCCTCTGGCTTGATTTTTGGCTGAGTGGAATTATTTTTAGCAGGATTTTTTGGGGCAGGATTATTTTGAGCGGGTAAAAACCACGCGTTCAGTAAGGTACCATCCGCCGCTTTGATTTTTTCTACCTGATATTCAAGGTCAAATTTATCCGGTGTATCAACCAAAATCCGGTGCGGGTGAAAAAATAAATTCGTGCAACCTGACAGCAGTGCGGTGAATAGGAGTAGTTTCAGGGAGTGCATGGTGATGCCCATCATTAAAAGTAAAACAATAACGACAGCAGACCCGTATTGTCACTGCGTTTAAATTCGCGTTGACGTACCACATCCAGGCGCACAGCAGTATTCGTGCTTAACGCAAGGCGTTGTTCCAAGCCCAGTATTTGCGCTGCATCGCGTTGCCCTAATAGATACTGGATGTTGCGCAAATAACCGTGCATACGCCAACGCGGTGTTAAATCAAACAGCCCGCCCATGCTCGCCCCCGCCCCCAATGCGTAACCTTTTTCAAGTGCGTGACTGTGTCGCGAGCTGCCATCCAGCAGGGCATACCACAATGCCGTATCTTGCTCGTTTGACCAAGTTTTTCCGATGCCACCATCCAGCGCAAACGCTAGTGGCTCATCGCTATTGGCGGCACGAACTCGTTGCCAGCCTGCTGCAATTTTCCATGACATGGGTTGAAAAAATTTATCGCGTGGTGCCAGCGACAAAATGCTAACAGGCGTAAATTTTTCGACCCGCGTTGTGCCGGAGTCGTAATGGCGTAGTGCCAAGCTGAATGATTCAACCTGTGCGCCACGTGCATACCCGTCCTCAGCATCCATAATGTCATGATAGGTGGCGCGCACTTTCAATTCCTGGAATGCTTGTTCATTTCTGCGCCCCGCACCCATGGTAATACGCGATGAGCCGTGTCCGTGATCTGGACGTGTTTTCGGAGTGGGAATATCGGGTGTCTGTGCGGCAATATCTATGCGGCTGCGTGCAGTGAGCAATTCGTGCGTCAGCCCGGCAAGGTCGGTCACGTCACTTTTGCCGAGGGCGCGCTGGTAGCTGAGGTAATCCTGGCTGGTTTCGAGTACTGCCGCTAAACGGTTAGCGGGCAGCTTGTTCAATGTCGGATCATCTATTGCTATGCGCTTGATGCTTATACCCTTCACTAAATCGCGTTCTGCCTCGCTTAATTGTCGTAACCTGTGGCGCAGGACGGTGGCATTGGCCGGGCGAAACACAACTTGCTTGACCATATTCGGCTGCCTAGCGATTGCACCTACCGTGTCAGCGGGAATCGCCCACCAACGAAATTCGCTGGTCATATCCAATTCCGGGCGTGCAACCTGAAGCAAACCCAGCAAATGATAGGAGCAATTTTCGTCGAAGAAAAAATATTGGAAGTGATTAGTTCCCAGTTCCCAAGCGTGTCTCAAAACACGGTCAATTTCTTCGACATTGAGATTGAGTTGGTATTCCCATAGATCACGATTCTCCAGCGCACTGTATTCGCGCACCTTGAGGTAATAGGGCATGTTTGAAAACACGCCGGGATAGCCGCCGAACAGGCCATTCACTGCGAAGGTGAGTCCGTTGCTTTCATCCGTGTTGGCCGCGAAGGTGATGGCGTAGGCCAACAATCGAGTCTGCTCATTTTGGTCTTTGGCATCCACTCTGATCAGCGGATGGCCGTACATTGAAGAAGGACTATTGATGTAGGCTGAGGCAAAAATCAGCGTCAGGCTATTGGGGTTCAACGCGGCGTGCCACTGTTGGTAACGCTTGCAATCCTGGCGCGGCAAACGTTGCGGATCGAAATGGAGCTGCTCATTTAGCCACGCATAGCGCGCCACAAAAGCACACTGCGGATTTTGCTGAGTGTTACTTTCTGTAATGTCCGAATAAAAACTTGCCAGCGTCGCTTCGAGCTCTGCTTGAGGATTACTTTTGCCGTCAGGCGCGTTGTAAAACGGGGCGCTATCGACCAGGCCATGCACACCCGGGGCGATAAGATTAGGCACGTAATGTCCCAACTTCAGCCATTCCTGCCGCTCGGAGAGCTTTAGCTGCCGCGATTTTTCGATCAGTTCTGAAAGATAAGCGTTATCCGTCACGGCAAATGCGTGCTGCTGTGGCAGCCATAGCATCGCTAATAGGATGAGGCATATCGGGCGCATCAATTGAATATTTGGTTTGATATTTTGAGTAAGAAAAAACCCAGTGGTGATGCCACTGGGTGTCTATAGCCTACGTATGTATTACAGCGCAGTTTGATAGCGAGCAAGTGTTGCATCTGCAGCCAACAATGCGCGCAAGGCAACGATAACCTGTTCAGTTGCGACATTGTCACCAGAGAAAATGCGTGCCATATTGTCTTTAGCTAAACGGTTGAAGGCGAGCTGATCTTGAGCGGTCACACCCATTAGATGGGATAGCGCAGCCAAGGTCTCACCGCTGCCG
>JAKFXW010000235.1 GCA_021731185.1 Gallionellaceae bacterium | reverse complement strand
GGGGGTGAGGCGATAATATAAAGGGGCGCGATTTTGTCATGCTTTGCGCCTGATAGCAAAGTAAGGGATAGCAAAATAAGAAATAGCAAACCAAGGGCTGGCAAAAGGAGGTTTGCTGGAACGAACTCCCTGCCGTTCTTCTCGCGCTTATCGAATAACTTGCTCCACTTTTTTAAAACCAATTTGTGAATTACTGTTCAGCGATATTTTTCAAATTAGCCAGACCTTCCTCATATTTCCCACCGACCATTTTTTCCATACTGAAAAATAATCCCATCAGCTTTGATATGTAAGGTCTGGAGCCATACATCGCCTGCGTCAGATTAGTGATGTCACCTTTCTTAATCAGCGTGAATTCAACTGTGTTGTGTGCTGCAAATGGTGCGATAAAATCCAGCTTGATGGTCACCTTGGAGAAAGGCGATGCCTCGATAATTTCCATACGCCCCTGCCCCACATTTTTATTGCCCAGCCACTCATACACCGCACCTATACCTTTCGCTGATCCACTATACGTGCGCTTCAGCGCGGGATCAATTTTTTCCCAAGACGACCACTTCTCCCATTTTTTGAAATCATTAATCAACGCAAATATTTTTTCAGGTGATGCCTGAATGTTCGTTGAACGCTCAATACGAAACGCATCATGGCGTGATGCCGCGTAAATAAATGTCGAGACCATAACAGTGACGATGATAAGAATAATTATTTGAACCATATATTTCTCCGTTAATATTTCTCAATCTAAATTCCACACCAGCTGCATTCCTGTTTCACCTGGCTCCGACCAATAGTTTTCCGCAATAGCAACGCCTGCCACCCACACCAACTCCTCGCCACAAAATAGTAGGGGTAAACGGTCGCGTTGCCAAGGTGGAATAGCATGTTCCTGTAATAAATTTTTCAAGGTGCGGGTTGGCCGCTGCGCGTGTGGACGGATACGTTCTGCGCCGCGCCGTAGCCGCACGGTGACTGGTTTTAGCTGCAATTTTTGCAGACTGATTCCCTGCCCGCTCACAGATTGAAAATGTAAAGTGCCGCCTAGTTGTGGTATAGGTAAGCTGGATTCGCCACGCCATGTTACACAAAAATTCTCTGCAACATTTTCTGCCCATGCCAGTTGCATCGGTGCTACATAGACCTTGCCCCGATAACGCCGCACTTGCCATCCGCCAAAATTTACACACACGGCCGCATCGCTGCGCGCATAACAAAGTTGATGCAGCATTTCTTCTAGCTGTGTACTGTCAGGTATGGGGACATTTAGCCTGGAAAAAAAATAACGCAGCAGATTTTTTCCCCGCGCTGAACTTAATTTGCTCAAACGTGATACTTCCAATATTGCTTTATTAACTGGAGCGTGCTGATTTAAATCCTGTAGTGCCCAATCCTGCAAAGCAAGTTCATCCAGCAGCTCACTCGCCTCGGCAAAGTTTCGTGCACTGCGCGACAAAGTTGCGCGATACGCAGGAAAACGCGCCTCTAAAATGGGCAACACGCGATGACGCAGAAAGTTGCGCGGGTAGCGATCATCGGCATTGCTTTCATCTTCTATCCATTGCAAGCCATGTGCCTGTGCGTATTTAACTAGCTCATTGCGCGGCACATCCAGCAGTGGTCGCAGCAATATTTTTGTATGGGTCATTTTGCGTACGATTTGTTTAACTATGGTCTGTTTAGCCATAACCTGCTTAACCACAGGCATTGCCGCAGCACCGCGTACACCCGCGCCACGCAATAATTGCAGGAGCAGTGTCTCAGCTTGATCGTCCTGATGATGCGCCAGCACAATGTAATCTGCGGACTGACTAAGCAACGCAGCATGGCGCAATTGTCGTGCGGCTGCCTCCACTCCCATCGCTCGCAACGGCGCAATGTTCACCCGTTCAACCTGCAAGGGGACATTCAGTTTTTTACACGAGTCGGCACAAAATGCTGCCCATGAATCCGCATGTGGACTGATGCCATGATGTACATGCAATGCGCGTAGAGACCAGGAATTTTTAAGTGCCCATTGATGCAGCAGATTTAGCAGCGCGATGGAATCTACTCCGCCGCTTAGGCCTAAAAGAATAGTTCTGTTTGCATGGGGGGGAGCGGCAGAAAGGATGGGAGTCAGTATGTTCTGGACATGTAATTGCAAATCCATCTTTCTTTCTTTCGTCACTTAAAGTGTATTCGCCACTTGCTGGGTTAGCCAGATGGCTAGTTGTTCCATCAACAGGGTTGGGATGAGGGAGTAATCTGGCATGATTAAATTAAAAATTGAATTACATCATTTTGTATTTTTCGCGAATTGTACAAGTTGATAATGTACCGCACCTGCCTGCGCGCGTTTTAAAACTTGCCATTCCTCGCCTGGTTCAAATTCAACGCCAGTTTCTATATAGATCACACTGTCGTCTGTTATTTTATCAATTAGCTTAGGCAACAATTCAGGTAAATAATTTTTCTGAAAGGGTGGATCAAGAAATATCACGTCAAATTTTGCACTATCACGCTGGATAAATTTAATTGCATCTTCGCAAGATAACGCAACATTGATTCCCGGAAACTGCGCCACGCTGACTTGCAATGCGTGAAATGCTTTTCGATTGCTTTCCACCATGACTACTTCTGCCGCATAACGCGAAGCCGCTTCCAGACCCAGTACGCCGCTGCCTGCAAACAAATCCAGGCAGCGTTTACCAGTAAGATTTTGCCCCAGCCAATTAAATAATGTTTCGCGCACGCGATCAGGGGTGGGACGCAACCCTGTCACGTCAGGGAATTCTATCCGGCGGCTGCGATGTAAGCCGCCAATTATTCGCACGTGATTTATTTTTATTCTTTCGGTGTTACGGCAGTTGATTCTGATGTTTTAGATTCCAACACTTTGGGTTCTGGTGCGCCCACGATGATCGTCACCATATTGTCTGGTTGCACACGTCGGCTGAATGCACTACGAACTTGGGCCAGTGTGACACGCTCAATTTTGCCGACAAAGTCGTCCAGATAAGTCAGCGGCAATTCATAAAATCCAATCACGTTGAGATGGTCAACAATTTTTTTATTGCTATCCAAACGCAAGGGGAATCCGCCAATGATATTTTGTTTGGCTGCCAGCAATTCACTTTTTGTCGGGCCTTTATTTACAAAGTCGCGCAAAGTTCGGCGCACCACTTTTAATGCCTCATCTGCCTGCTCTTTTTTCGTTTGCAAACCGACCTGAAAAACACCGGGCTGCCGCAACGGGTGAAAATAGCTATATACGCTGTAGGCCATGCCGCGCTTTTCGCGGACTTCATTCATCAGACGCGAGACAAATCCGCCGCCGCCCAGAATATAATTTCCAACCAGCAATGGAAAGTAATCAGGATCGTTGCGTGCCATGCCCGGTGCGCCAATTAAAATGTGGCTTTGTGTTGCGGGATGTGCGATGCGTTGCTCGCTGGCTTCAATTTGCAGCGCAACAGGGGCAATCGCTGCTTGATTGCCGGGGGTAGGCAATTGCTCCGTTAACCTTTGTGCAATGGCCTGTGCCTCTGCCCGCGTTACGTCGCCCATGATGGCAACAACCGCTACTTGGGCTGAATAATGTTCACGATAGAAATTTACCAGATCCGTCTGCTGAATATTTTCCACCGTTGCGATCGAGCCTGCGGAAGGCAATCCATAAGTGTGCGTTCCAAATACTGCGCGTTGGAACGCTTTATCAGCAATGCTGTCCGGCTTGGTCTCAGCTTCTTTCAGTCCGGCTATCAAGCGCGTTTTTTCTCGTGTCATAACGCTTTCAGGAAATAATGGGCGCTGTAAAATCTGCGCCAGAATGTCCAGTGATTGTTCGCGCTCGGCTGCACTGCTCAAGGTTCGCAGGCTCACGCTCGAACGATCCATATCAAAGCCGCCACCCAGTTGCGCGCCCACATCAGCCAGCTTGCGCGAAATTTCATCTTCACTTAATCCTTCCGAACCCTGATTTAACAGGGCATGGGTGAGTCCTGCAACACCAGATTTTTCAGCCGTATCAAAACTGCTACCAGCTGCAAAAGTGACTGCCACATCCAACATGGGCAGATCATGGTTCTCTACAAAATAAACGCGCGCGCCGCTTTCCGCTGTCCAATGTTGAATTTTAGGCGTGGCCTGTACCGCAGTGGAAAACATCAGCGCGGCGCATAATGAAAATGCCAGCGCGCCTGATAATTTAAACAAGCTTGGTAATTTCAACAAGCTTGGTAATTTCAACAAGCTTGGTAATGCCAATAAATTGGGTAAGACCCATAATTTTTTAGCGTGCATGTGCAGCTCCCTTCTTCGCGACTGGTTTGCCAGATAGTGGCTGCGGATCAAGCACGGCCACGGTCAGTTGATCATCCTGGATAAATTCTCGTGCGACATCTTGCACCTGTTGTGCGGTGACCGCTTGAAGTTTTTTCAGCATCAGCGGAATAGCTAGATGATTCATACCCGAGCTTTCCAGTTGGCCAATTTGCATGGCCTGGTAAAACAAGGAATCCAGTTTATAAACTTCGCTGGCTGTGACTTGCGCCTTAACGCGCTTGAGCTCTTCTTCGCTGACTCCATCACTGACCAGCAGCGCAATCTGGGCGCGTAATCCCGCTTCCAGATCGGCTACTGTTTTGCCTTCGCTAGGCGTGCCTTCCAATAAAAATTGGCTGGGGCCACGTGAGATTGCGTCATAGCTCACACCAACGCTACTGGCGAGTTGCTGCTCACGCACCAGTGCTTTGTTCAAACGTGCGGATTCATTGCCATCCAGCACACCCGCCAATATTTGCAGCGCATAAGGCTTCCACTCTGCTTCAGGATCGCGCAACGTAGGCGCATGATAGGCCATTAAAATATTCGGTAGTTGCGCTGGGGCTTTCACTACGATGCGCTTCACGCCGACTTGCGCGGGATCGCTGATATTTCTGTGTGGCGGTAACGTGCGTGCCGGAATCGCGCCATAGTAGCGTTGCGCCAAAGCAAAAACTTCCTTCGCATTGACATCCCCCGCTATCACGAGCACCGCATTATTAGGTGCATACCAATTGTTGTACCAAGTTTGTGCATCACTCACCTGCAATGCCTGCAAATCATTCATCCAACCGATCACCGGATTGCGGTAGGGGTGAGATAAGTAAATCGTAGCCAACAGCTGCTCATAAAGCAATGCGCGCGGCTCGTCATCAGTACGCATACGCCGCTCTTCCATGACAACTTGCACTTCTTTGTCAAACTCAGTTTTTGATAGTTTCAAATTACGCATACGATCCGACTCTAACTGCATCGCCAGCCGCAATTTTGATTTATGCAATTGCTGAAAATAAGCGGTGTAATCGCTACTGGTAAACGCATTTTCGCGCCCACCCGCCGCCGCGATGCGCTTAGAAAATTGGCCTGCCGGTATGCTCTTTGTGCCTTTAAACATCATATGTTCAAGCACATGTGCGATGCCTGTTGTGCCAATGTTTTCATCCATGCTACCCGCGCGATACCATATCTGCTGCACAATGACTGGCGCTCGACGATCTTCCCGTACGATAACTTTAAGGCCATTTTTCAAAGTTTTTTCGTACACTTCTGCATGCGCGGTTGCGATGAGTATCAAGCAGAAGCTGGACATGGCAAAGGTCGAACACCATTTTAAAATTTTCGTTTGCATATTTTTAACCCAAAGAAGTCAATTTAAAAAGGTAAAATACCCACAGAAAAATATCAATAGCAAAAAACACCAGCAGCCAAATATAAAATTGGGCAGCAATTTTCTGCCACATATTTATATTATGCTCTATTTTGACGTGCTTCGACTATATACCCCGCTCCATGAATATATTTGGTTCACCTAAAAAGGCTACCGCATCCGACGCCCTAAAATCAATCCCCCAGCCTAGCTGGAGCAGTCGTCTGAAGAGTGGCTTGGCACGCACCGGCAACCAGTTAACCAATCTGTTCGGGCTGGGCGGAAAAATTGACCACGATTTATATGAGGAGCTGGAATCTATTCTGATTACGGCAGATGTCGGCATGGAGGCAACGACTTTTTTGTTAGGTGAATTACGCAAGCGTGTGAAAGCTGAGGGTCTGACCGAAGCCCATCAACTTAAGCAAGCGTTAGCGCAATGCTTGATTGCGCTGCTGCAACCGCTGGCGAAGCCTCTCGAGTTTTCAGCACACCAACCATTTGTAATTATGCTGACCGGAGTAAATGGCGCGGGTAAAACCACGTCCATAGGCAAGCTGGCTAAATTTTTTCAAGCTCAAGGTAAATCTGTTTTACTGGCTGCGGGTGATACCTTTCGAGCGGCGGCACGCGAGCAATTAATGGAGTGGGGAACACGCAACAATGTTACGGTGATCGCGCAGCAGGGTGGCGACCCTGGCGCGGTTATTTTTGATGCGGTGCAAGCCGCACAGGCACGCAAGATCGACATTGTGCTGGCCGATACGGCGGGTCGACTATCCACGCAAACCCATTTGATGGATGAAATAAAAAAAATTAAGCGCGTAATTGCCAAAGCCTTGCCCGGTGCGCCTCATGAAGTGTTGTTGGTGCTGGATGCGAATACCGGACAAAACGCGCTCAGTCAGGTCAAGGCATTTGACAGTGTGCTGGGAGTAACTGGATTGGTGCTAACCAAGCTGGATGGCACGGCCAAGGGCGGCGTAATTGCGGCACTGGCCAAGACATATCCCATCCCCATTCGTTTTCTGGGGGTGGGTGAGGGCTTGAATGATTTGCGTCCATTTATCGCCGAAGATTTTGTCAACGCACTGCTGGGATTAGACGAATGATTCATGCTGCGCCGATCATACAGCCCACTAAAGTGATTCATTTCAGCCAGGTGTCCAAGCGATATCCGAACGGTTATGAAGCGTTAAAAAATGTCAGTTTTGAAATTGCTGAAGGTGAGATGATTTTTCTAACCGGACATTCTGGTGCGGGGAAAAGCACCTTGCTTAAACTGATTGCGGCCATCGAGCGTCCGAACAGCGGCAGTGTGGTGGTGAAAGGGCAAAATATCGCCACGCTGAAAGCAGGCGCAATTCCTTTTTTACGACGTAATCTGGGTTTAATTTTTCAGGATCACAAGCTGCTGTTTGATCGCAGTGTATTTGATAACGTCATTTTGCCGCTGCAGATTTGCGGCTTTGAACACCGCGAGAGTACCAAGCGCGTGCGCGCTGCACTCGACAAAGTCGGATTATTAAAACGCGAAAAATCCAATCCCATTACTTTATCTGGCGGTGAGCAGCAACGCTTGTGCATCGCCCGCGCCATCGTCAATCGCCCTGCAATTTTGCTGGCGGATGAGCCCACTGGCAATCTGGACTCCGACTATGCCAACGAAATTCTTTCCATCTTTAAATCGTTTAATCAGGTGGGCGTAACCTTGCTGATTGCTACGCATGATGAAAATGTTTTGCAGCAATTTAGCGGGCGCACGCTAGCCCTGGTGCATGGCTCGCTTACTCCAGAATCTGCTGCTCAAGCAATAACAGGCGCGAGTAATTTAGGCAACTTAGGTAAATTGCGCTGATGATTACTGGAATTATGGATCATGCGCGCGTATTAGCACGCACCATTCGACATGTGTTCCACATGCCTGTATCCAACGCGCTGAATGTGCTGGTCATAGGCATTGCACTAAGCTTGCCGACCGGAATTTATGTCATCTTGAAAAATTTGGAGCGGGTTGCCGGACAAGCGAGCAGCGCGCCACAACTAAGTTTATTTATGAGCATGAGTGCGTCGAAAGAGGCCATTGCTCGCATTGAAAAACAATTAAAGCAGCACACGGCGATAGAGATGGTTGAATTTGTCCCGCGCCACGAAGCCTTTGCACAACTCAAACTCACCAGCGGCTTAGCCGATGTCATGGGCAGTTTGAAAGAAAATCCATTACCAGATGCATTCATCATCCATCCTAAACTGACGCACTCTGAAAGGCTGGAAGCATTGCGAGATGAACTACGCACATTACCCCATGTCGATCATGTGCAGCTTGATTCTGCCTGGGCGCATAAGTTAGGAGCTCTAATAAAGTTTGCAAATCTGGTCATTTGGCTTGTTTCAGTGTTGCTCAGCCTCGCTTTGGTTGCCATTACTTTTAATACCATCAGGCTGCAAGTCCTAACCCAGCGTGATGAAATTGAAATTTCAAAACTGCTCGGCGCAACCAGAGCGTTTATTCAACGGCCATTTTTATACTTTGGGTTGCTACAAGGGTTGCTTGGCGGCATCACAGCTTGGTTGATTATTACCGTGAGTATGGCCTTACTTAATAGTTATCTTGCCAATTTAACCCATTTATTTGCCAGCAATTTTACTTTACAGGCACTGTCTGCCAACGACATTATGACCTTGCTGCTTTTCTCTGCTTATCTAGGCTGGCTGGGTGCTTGGCTATCCGTCACCTTGCATGTATGGCGAGCCGAAATAAAATAACCCACTCTGTTAGGATTTTTTAAAAACATTCAATCTGTAATGCGGTTGATTGCCGAACGCCCTGAACTCAAAAAAGCCCAGCCGCCGAGACTCAAAGTGGTACACCGCAAAGCCGCCTACCCGCGCAAACCCAAAGGCTTTATAGCGACTTATCCGGGGCAGTTCGCAGAACGGGGTGTCGGCGTGGATACCATCGAAATACATTGTCCCCTTGTGGGACAGCGTGACGGACAATGTCGGTACATCAGCACCAGCAATTGCGCCGACGCGTCACCCTATTGTGGCGGCTCTCCAAGCGTGTTTTCCTTTGCCCGATTGAACGGGTGTTGGAGGTTAAGGTGGTGAGTTCAAAGCCGCATTTGATGTGGAAGTAGCAGAGGGCGAGGTAGGCCGCTGGCTGACCTATCCCAAGACACCGAAGATGAACGCCCATGTCGAACGTTTTAAGGGCAGTTTTCAAAATGAATTCGCGGCTTATCTATGAGGATTTGTTGTTCACCGATGTAAATTTGTTCAACGATAAGTTGCTCGACTATCTGGTCTGATTCAACACCGAGCGTCCTCATTATGGTCTTGGGTTATTATCATCTTATGAGTTCTTGAAAAATAACCATCATAACCAGCGACTTGGTTGTTGTTTTTTGACAACCTAGTCGAATGACTATAACCAATGACTTGCCCAGCGTCTTTTGCTGGGTTAGTCAGATGGCTGGTAGTTATATCAGTTGTTTCATCAGTGCAATATGTATTGGCGGGAGACAAAGAGTTGACACAACGGGTAGGATGCAGATAACTTCACCCATCTCTTAATCTAATCGCGCATTACCCTAAAATGACTTTCTATTTAGGATTGGATTTTGGTACATCCAGTGCGCGCGCCTGCGTGGTGAATGAGTCCAAAAATATTATTCATCAACATTTCATTTCCTACCCAACCAACCGCTTAGAAACGGCTCGTACATTCGACATTTTTGATATTCCAAGCACGTCTGATATTTTAAACACCTCTGATATTTTAAATACCTCTGGCATACTTCAAACACCACTGGATTGGCGTACCGCGCTGCATAGCATACTGATTAATTTACCACTTGATGTAGCTGGCAATCTTACGGGGATTGCCATCGCCGCGACCTCCGCCACCGTCTTGCTGTGTGATGACGAGCTTGAGCCAACCTCGCCTGCCCTCATGTATTTCGATAGCCGCGCACAAACTGAGTTTAACGAAATTCAGCGTATAGCTCCGCCTGATCATATAACTCGCAGCACAACTTCTGGTTTGGCCAAATTTTTGTGGCTGACGAAACACATCGATTTAACGCATACCACTTATTTTATGCATCAGGCAGATTGGCTTACCGCCCTGCTTACTGGACAAGGTGGCATCAGCGATTATCACAACGCACTTAAAAGCGGCTACGACGTTGAAAATTTATGCTGGCCGGAGTGGGTGAAAAATTTACCGCATGCGCATTTGTTGCCCGAAGTCGTAGCACCTGGCATCGCGCTCACAGCTATTCACCCCACGGTCGCGTCCCATTTCAACATCAATCCTGCTTGCGTAATTCATGCGGGCACTACCGACAGCATCGCTGCATTTATCGCAGCAGGAGTAGATAAACCTGGCGCAGCCGTCAGCTCACTCGGCACAACCATAGTGTTGAAACTGCTTTCCACCAGACGTGTGGAGTCGGCGCAATACGGCGTGTACAGCCATCGTTACGGAAATTTGTGGTTGGTAGGCGGCGCGTCCAATGCGGGCGGCGGCGTGTTGCAGCAGTATTTTAGCAATACTCAACTGGAGATTCTTAGCGCGCAGATTGATCCAAAAATTGATAGTCCGCTTGACTATTATCCCCTACCCCGTGCGGGCGAACGCTTTCCAATTAATGACCCAACCTACCC
>JAKFXW010000041.1 GCA_021731185.1 Gallionellaceae bacterium | reverse complement strand
GAATTGGTGTGCTGGTCGATTACAGCGGCGGCAATGAAACATTGGGCAAAGATATTGCCATGCATATTGCTGCCAGTAAGCCGATTTGTGTTTCTTCCAGCCAGGTGCCGCAAGCAACTTTGGATCAGGAACGTAAAATTTATACCGCGCAAGCGGCAGAAAGTGGCAAGCCCGCGAATATCGTTGAAAAAATGGTAGACGGCCGTATCGCTAAATATCTGGCGGAAGTGACCTTGATGGGTCAGCCTTTTGTGAAAGACCCTGATACCTTAGTGGAAAAATTTCTGGCCAAGCAAGGCGCACAGGTTAAGGCTTTTCAAATGTTCGTGGTAGGTGAAGGAATTGAAAAAGTGATAGTAGATTACGCGGCGGAAGTCGCCGCTGCGGCTAAGGTGTAAATATGGCGGCCACTCCAAAATACAAACGCATCATGCTCAAGCTGTCGGGTGAGGCTTTGATGGGCGATGACAGCTACGGTATTAACCGTGAAGTCATTGAACGTATTGTTGCTGAAATTGGTGAGGTCGTCGCATTAGGCGTGCAAGTTGCAATCGTGATTGGCGGCGGTAATATATTTCGTGGCGTTGCTCCGGCTGCTGCGGGTATGGATCGCGCTACCGCAGATTACATGGGTATGTTGGCCACAGTCATGAATGCCATGGCCTTGCAGGACGCGATGAAACGTTTTGGCTTGGCCTGTCGCGTGCAATCCGCGTTGAATTTGGAGCAAGTGGCTGAACCATTCATACGTGGCAAAGCGTTACGTTATCTGGAAGAGGGTAAGGTGGTGATATTTGGTGCGGGTACGGGCAATCCATTTTTTACTACGGATACTGCGGCGGCACTGCGCGGCGTGGAAATGTCTGCGGAAGTGGTTATCAAAGCCACCAAGGTGGATGGTGTGTACACGGCTGACCCAAAGCTGGATAAAACAGCCACGCGCTATCTCAAGCTGAGTTTCGATGAGGCGATTAGTAAAAATCTAAAAGTGATGGATGCGACCGCGCTGACATTGTGTCGCGATCAAAGTTTACCTATCATCGTCTTTAGTATTTTCAAGCACGGGGCATTGAAGCGCGTGGTGATGGGGGAAGATGAAGGAACTTTGGTGCATTGTGATTAACGCTTGATTTGTCGAGTGGGAGAAAAAGTAATGATTACAGATGTTAAAAAAAATACTGAATTGAAAATGACTAAGTCGCTGGAGGTGCTTAAGGCAGATTTCGGAAAAATCCGCGTAGGGCGGGCGCATGTCGGCATTTTGGATCATGTCATGGTGGATTATTACGGTACTGCCACGCTCATTTCACAAGTGGCCAACGTCACTTTGATTGATGCGCGTACCATCGGTGTGCAACCTTGGGAAAAAAAACTGATTGGCGCAGTTGAAAAAGCCATACGTGATGCTGATCTGGGTTTGAACCCTTCAACCAATGGCGACGTAATCCGTGTGCCCATGCCGACCCTAACGGAGGAACGCCGACGTGACTTGATTAAGGTGGTGCGTGCGGAAACCGAAACGGCCAAGGTTGCAATTCGCAATGTGCGCCGTGATGCCAATGAGCAGTTAAAAAAAATGTTGAAGGACAAAGATGTTAGTGAGGATGATGAACGCCGCGCACAAGATGAGGTGCAGAAGTTGACTGATCGTTTTATAGCTGAAGTCGATAAAATATTACAAACCAAAGAAGCAGAATTGCTGGCGGTTTAATTTCACTGCACCGATAAAAGCGATCGCTGTGTTAGCTTCGTTTTTTGTTATTTGTTGTGCTTTATGTACTATCGTTTCGTTGTCGTCTCATTCTCGCCGTCCCACAAGGGGACAATGTCCGATGCTCTTTTTTATTGGGAAGCGGAGCAACCTAGGCAATATGGCAATCCAGAGGGTGTCAATTCCGCCCAACCTTCGGTTGGATGCGGATTGCCTACCTTTGGTGAAGTGGCAAGTCATTTTTCAAGTTATATTAATTGCTACTTATTTTTCTGTTTTCACTGTGCTTGATCGGAATTCCTGATGGCGTTATTTCAAAGCTCTACCTGCGACATCCCAATCGCGCCACAAGTGCCTCGCCACATTGCCATTATCATGGATGGCAATGGGCGCTGGGCGAAGCAGCGTTTTATGCCACGTGTGGTTGGACATCAGCGCGGTGTGGAAACCGTGCGCGAGATAGTCAAAGCCTGCCGTAGTTTAGGCGTGGAATATCTTACGTTGTTCGCCTTCAGCAGTGAAAACTGGCGGCGGCCTGCTGACGAAGTGACTTTTCTGATGGATTTGTTTTTGAAAATGCTGGAGCGCGAAGTCAGCAAATTGCATGAAAATAATATCCGTCTGAAAATCATCGGAGATCGCAGTCGCTTCGATGATAATTTGCAACGCCATATTGTCGAAGCTGAGCAACTCACCCAGCATAATTCCAATCTGACTTTAACCATTGCTGCTAACTATGGGGGTCGTTGGGATATATTGCAGGCCACCCATGCCATGTTACGGAATCGTCCTGAGTTAGCATCATCTTTCACCGAAGAAGATTTAGCCCCCTATCTTTCCATGTACTATGCGCCGGAGCCGGATTTATTTATCCGCACTGGAGGTGAAGAGCGCATCAGCAATTTTTTATTGTGGCAATTGGCTTATGCCGAACTATATTTTACGGATACCTTGTGGCCAGCTTTTGATGTGGCAGCTTTGAATTTAGCTATTCAATCCTATCAAGCGCGTGAGCGCAGATTTGGCCGCACGAGTGCTCAACTACACGAGCAAGCTGAGTCGCTGATGCATGAAGGGCAGATAGATGCTTAAGCAACGCGTGATTACAGCCATTATCTTGTTGGTGGGATTTTTGGGTGCATTATTTTACTTGCCAGACGTAATATGGGTGGGGCTGGTGATCGGCATTGTATTGATAGGCGTGTCTGAGTGGGCGCGCTTAGCAAAATATGCCAGAACGGACACATACATTTATTTATGCTTGAGTCTGATACTCATGTTGGCTTTAGTTTGGTTCTATGTTTCATCTCCTACCTATACCGATTTTTTGCATCTGATTATTTACGGTGTGGCTGCTGTGCTCTGGATATTAATTGTACCCGCTTGGATGATAGGCGGCTGGCAAGTGCGGCAACCCTTGCTGATGGCGTTAATCGGGTGGATGTTATTGATTCCTACTGGTTTGGCGATGGTAGATTTGCGTGTACAAAGTCCTTGGTTACTGCTGTGCATAATGAGCATCGTATGGATGGCTGATATTGCCGCGTATTTCACGGGGCGCAAATTTGGCAAACACAAGCTGGCGTCCAGCATCAGCCCCGGGAAAACTTGGGAAGGCGTGGGCGGCGCGCTGTTGGGTGTTTCGTTATATGTGCTGATTTTAATTTGGACAGGCGGATTTCCCGCTTTGCAGGAAATGTATCTGGGTATTTTATTTTTAGCGGCATGGATCACCGTCGGATTTGCGGTTATCGGCGATTTATTTGAATCTGCCATCAAGCGGCAGGCTGGCGTAAAAGACAGTGGCGCGATTTTGCCTGGTCATGGCGGTTTACTGGATAGAATAGATGCGTTGACTTCCACCCTGCCCATCGCCGCAGGCGTATTGTTATTGCAAAGGCTGATTTAAATATATATGCACGCCAAAAAGTAGAGATGAAAACCAAAAGATGCCTATAAAAAAGGTTCAGCACCTCACCATACTGGGTTCAACAGGCAGCATCGGGGTTAGCACACTCGATGTGGTGGCGCGTCATGCTGATCGTTATCGTATAGTCGCGCTGACTGGGCAGCGGCAAGATGAGGTGTTGTTCGAACAATGTTTGCGCTTCCAACCGCGCTATGCTGTGTTGCTGGATGAAGCAGCTGCGACGCGTCTCACCACGCGTTTGAGCCATGCAGGCTCTGCGACGCAGGTCATGCAAGGTGCGGCAGCACTGGAATTCGTGGCCGCTTTGCCGGAAGTGGATACCGTGATGGCTGCAATAGTTGGCGCGGCTGGACTGAATCCCACGCTGGCCGCAGCGCGCACAGGTAAAAAAATTCTATTAGCTAATAAGGAAACGCTGGTAATGGCTGGGCGGATTTTTATGGAGGCTGTGCAAAAATCGGGCGCGACATTGTTGCCGATAGACAGTGAACATAACGCGATCTTTCAAGCATTACCCAATGGCTACGTGAGTGCGGACTGGCCGACCAGCGGGGTGAGTAAAATTTTACTGACCGCATCCGGCGGCCCTTTTCGTAATACGCCCCTATCCCAATTACAGCACGTCACACCGGAGCAGGCCTGTGCTCATCCCAACTGGAGCATGGGGCGAAAAATATCGGTTGACTCAGCCACCATGATGAATAAAGGCTTGGAGGTTATCGAGGCGCACTGGCTATTCAATGTACCTGCAGAAGCAATCGAGGTAATCGTGCATCCGCAGAGCATTATTCATTCATTGGTGCAATATGTGGATGGCTCAGTGTTGGCGCAGATGGGCAATCCTGATATGCGTACCCCGATAGCACATGGCTTAGCTTATCCAGAGCGTATTACTTCGGGTGTCGCGCCCTTGGATTTATTAAAGGTGGCTGCGCTTAATTTTGAAGCGCCAGACTTTGTACGCTTTCCGTGCCTGGCTTTAGCCTATCAAGCGTTGCGAGCGGGAGGCACTGCGCCTGCTATATTGAATGCCGCTAACGAAGTGGCGGTGGCATCTTTTCTTGAGTGCCGCATTTCATTTTTGACGATTGCAAAAATTATTGCCGAGGTGCTGGTAAGGCTACCGGCCAATACGGCGCTTACTCTGCAAGATGTACTCTCCGCTGATGCTGCGGCACGCGATGTCGCGCAAAATTTAATTTCCAGTGAAATAAATAACAGCGAAATAAATAACAGCGCCCCACAAGGGGACAATGAACTTAAAAACAGCGCACTCAAAAATAAGGCGCACATAGCATGACTTCATTATTCGCTTTTATTGTCGCCATCGCGTTGCTGGTGGTGATTCATGAATACGGTCACTACTGGGTAGCGCGCAAATGCGGCGTGAAAGTGCTGCGATTTTCAGTTGGCTTCGGCACGGTTTTGTACAGCAAACGCTTTGCAGGTGGCGACACGGAATGGGTTATTTCTGCAATTCCACTGGGCGGTTACGTCAAGATGCTGGACGAGCGTGAAGGCAATGTGGCTCATGAGGAATTGCAATTCTCCTTCAATCGCAAATCGGTATTGCAGCGCATGGCGATAGTGGTGGCGGGACCGTTGGCTAATTTATTGTTGGCCATCGTGTTGTATGCAGCATTGTTCATGTACGGCGTGCCGGGTCTAAAACCCATATTGGGCGAGGTTCTTCCAGCTACACCTGCTGCCAATGCACAAATGCTCATGCAGGAAACCCTTACCAGCATCAATGGGCAAGCCATTCAAAGTTGGGAGCAGGTACGCTGGATTTTGCTGGATGCAGGTCTACAAGGAATTGAAGTACGCATCGAAGGACAGACCGCGCAGGGTGAAGCGCGTAGCCATGTATTGGATATGCGGGTGCTGGCGGCCAGTGATTTGGATGGTGATTTTTTACGCAAGCTCGGCTTGCAGCCGCATCAGCCTTTAATTCCGCCAGTCGTGGGTAAGTTGATAGCAGGAGGAGTGGCGGAACGCGCTGGTCTATTGGTGGGTGACCATATTCTCGGGGTGGATGGGCGGGATGTTGAGCGCTGGGATCAGTTGGTAGAAATTGTACGCAGTCATCCCGCGCAAGCTTTGCGTTTTGAAGTTGAACGGGCAGGCAGTTTGCTGATGCTCAACATCACACCAGAATCTGCTGATGAGAATGGTAAAGCGATCGGTAAAATTGGCGCAGCACCGCAGATTGATAAAAGTAAATTTGAGGCGATGTTGACTGAGGTGCGGTATCCACCGCTGGCCGCATTCAAACAGGCGGTAGTCAAAACTTGGGAAACCAGCATCCTGAGTTTGAAAATGATGGGCAAAATGATTACAGGTGAAATGTCCCTCAAAAATCTGAGCGGGCCGATCACCATCGCAGATTATGCCGGACAATCCGCGCAGATCGGGGTGGTAGCCTATTTAAGCTTTCTGGCCCTAATCAGCATTAGCATTGGCGTGCTTAATTTACTTCCTATTCCTATGTTGGATGGCGGACACTTGCTGTATTACCTGGTCGAATTTTTTAAGGGATCGCCTGTTTCAGAAAAGTTATGGGAGGCCGGACAAAAAGTCGGGATTATGCTGTTGCTTACTTTGATGGTGCTGGCGGTATTTAACGACATTAGCCGTTTGTTTTTAGGTTAAAACATTACATGAAATTCATCGCGGCTCTATTTGTAAAATTTATAGGACTCTCTTTGCTATTGACCACTACTTTAGTTATGGCGATTGAGCCTTTTGTCGTTAAGGATATTCGAGTTGAAGGCATACAACGTACCGAGGTAGGGACAGTATTTAGTTATCTGCCAATCAAGGTAGGGGATAGGCTGGATGACGAGCGCGCCACTACTGCGATACGCGCACTCTTTGCCACGGGTATGTTTAACGATATTCGGCTTGAGGTGGATCAGGGCGTGTTGATTGTGCAGATACGCGAGCGTCCAACCATCGCCAGCATTGCTCTGGATGGTATTAAGGATTTTCCGCAGGAAAAGATTCTTGAAAGCCTTAAATCTGTGGGCTTGGCTGAGGGACTTATTTTTGATAAAGCCACGCTGGATAAGGCCGAGCAGGAACTTAAGCGGCAATATGTGGCGCGAGGAAAATATGGTGCAGCAGTTAAAACGACTATCACTGAGTTGGAGCGTAATCGTGTTGGAGTCACCCTAAATGTGACTGAAGGGGAGACTTCCAAAATTAGTCAAATTAACATCATCGGAAATAAGGCCTATAGCGAAGCTGAATTGCATGCTTTGATGGAATTAAGCGTGCCCGGCTTCTGGAGCTGGTTCACCAAAGATGATCAATACTCCAAGCAGAAATTATCTGCGGATTTGGAAACAATACGCTCATTTTATTTGGATGCTGGCTATCTGGAATTTGTTATTGAATCCACGCAAGTGTCCATCACCTCAGACAAACAGGAAATATATATCACCATCAAAGTGCGCGAAGGTGATAAGTACACCGTCTCGGACGTTAAGCTGGTAGGCCCGCAGCATATATTGCCACATGAAGAAATGCGTAAGCTGATTACAGTCATGCCAGGTAGCGTTTTTTCGCGCAAGGAATTAACCGAATCGGCTAAAAAAATAAGTGACCGTCTGGGCGAAGATGGTTATGCATTTGCCAACGCCAATGCGGTACCGGAACTAGACCAGGTGAACCACAAAGTGGCGTTTACTTTTATGGTTGATCCAGGGATGCGTGCGTATATCCGGCGTATCGATATTACGGGCAATACTAAAACACGAGACGAGGTAATCCGGCGTGAATTTCGCCAGATGGAAGGGGCGTGGTTTGATACGAGCAAAATTAAAAAATCCAAGCAGAAAGTGGATCGCCTGGATTTTTTTAGTGAAGTGAATATTGAGACCCCGCAAGTAGTCGGTACCAATGATCAACTGGATATTAGTTTGTCAGTGAAAGAAAAGCTGACAGGTGATTTCTCGCTGGGAGCAGGGCTATCCAGTGGCGTAGGCCTGATCTTTACCGGCTCGATCACTGAGCGTAATTTGTTTGGTACGGGCAATCATCTCACCACACAAATTAATACCAGTAAGGTTAATCAAATTTACTCGATGTCATATACCAACCCGTATTACACCGACGAGGGGGTAAGTCGCAGTTTCGATTTGTATAAGCGCGATGTGAATTCTGCGCGCACAGGTGTAATTAGCCCATATCGAACCCAAACACTGGGCACTGGGATACGCTTGGGCGTACCTATAGGAGATGATGAAAGCATTTTTTATGGCTTGTCCGTGGAGCAGACCGCACTTTCCATTACGACAGTCAGTCCGGCAAGGGTTATCCAATATGTAGATTTGTTTGGTGCCTCGACCACCAATCTGACTGGTACGATAGGCTGGGGTTACGATAATCGTGACAGCGCGATTTATACTACGGAGGGAACAGTTCAGCGTGCGACCGTATCAGCCACCCTGCCCCCATCAAATCAGAAATTTTATAAGTTGAATTACCAGCATCAGTGGTTCTATCCGCTCAGCAAAATTTTCACCCTGCGCTTAAATGGCGAGATTGCCAAGGCCAGTGGTTATGACGGTGAAGTGTTGCCCTTTACCCAGAACTATTATGCTGGCGGCCCTGATTCAATGCGGGGCTATAGAACCAATTCTTTAGGGCCGCGTGATGATCTGGGCAATTCGCTGGGTGGCGATAGGCGCGTGATCGGTAACATGGAGTTATTGTTTCCTATGCCTGGCTTGACCGCAGAAAAATCAGTGCGCTTGAGTGCATTTATTGACGGCGGCGCGGTATATGGCCCGAGCAATGTGCTAGGCACGACTGGCTTACGTTACGCTGCGGGTATGGCATTAACCTGGATATCACCCGTGGGGCCGCTGAAGATTAGCATAGCTAATGGATTAAATAAGCAAAATGGCGATAAGTTGGATAAAATACAATTTACGCTGGGGTCGCTTTTTTAACCTTTATTGCATCATTTGAGCGGCTGAATTCAGCCCTTTTTAATTTAAGCAAGGAGTAGATTGTGCGTGCTAACCAAATCAAAAAATTAAGCTTTGGAAATTCTAAACTGAGTAGTCACGTTGCTAGATGGCTGGCTATGCTGATGCTATCTGTATGTCTGCCCGTGGTGGCGCATGATTTTCGTGTAGGCGTTGTGGACACTGACCGTGTGCTGCGAGAATCTGTGCCAGCCATCCAGGCGGAAAAGCGAATTGAGCGGGAGTTTTCTGCACGCGATCGAGAAATTAAAGTATTGGCAAAACAGATCAGGGATTTACAGAGCACGTTGGAGAAAGAAGAGGTCACGCTGTCTGAATCGGATCGACGCAATAAAGATCGCGAATTGACCAATTTGAATATGAATATGCAGCGTATACAGCGCGAATTTACCGAAGATTTGAATCAGCGCAAGCAAGAGGAGTTATCAGGTGTGTTGGCAATTGCCAACAAGGCCATTAAGGCAATCGCGGAGAAAGAAAAATATGATTTGATTTTACAGGAAAAAGTTTACCACAATCCCAATATTGACATTACCGCAAAAGTCCTAAAACAAATGTCGACTGATGCGAGTTCAGCTACGCCTGAAATAAATTAGAAAAACCAGGTTGTATGGATCGTAAAAATTATCAACTCGATGCAATTGCCGCACAATTTGGCGGCCAGGTTTTAGGGGATGGCACCACTTCAATCAATCAGGTTGCCACACTGGAAAGTGCCCGTGTAGGACATCTTACCTTTCTCGCCAATAGTCGCTATCGCGTGCAACTTGCCGGGACACATGCAGCAGCGATTATTGTTGGCGTGGCTGATGCAGAATCAACTTCATTGCCACGTATCGTATGTAAAAATCCCTATTTATATTTTGCCAAAGTATCTGCATTTTTAAATCCTCCGCAACAATTGCAACAGGGTATACACAATAGTGCGGTGATCGGAGCGGGCGCGCAGATTCACCCGACTGCACACATTGGACCTTATGTAGAGATTGGTGCAAGAGTTAAAATTGGTGCGGGCAGTACGATCATGTCTGGGTGCAGCATAGGCGCAGACACAGTGCTGGGTGAGCACGCGTTGTTGTATCCGCGAGTGGTGGTGTATCACAATTGTGTATTGGGTAATCGGCTAATTGTTCATTCGGGTGCGATTATCGGCTCAGATGGATTTGGCTTGGCACTGGATGATGATCGCTGGTTAAAAATTCCACAGATTGGTCGCGTAATCATTGGCGATGATGTAGAAATAGGTGCGAATACAACCATAGATCGGGGTGCTTTGGACGATACGGTTATTGGTGACGGGGTGAAACTGGATAACCAGATTCAAATTTCACATAATGTTCGCATCGGTGAACATACTGTGATGGCCGGAGCAAGTGGCATTGCGGGTAGTGGTATTGTCGGCCGATACTGCCGTATTGGAGGGCACTCTGGAATTTTAGGGCATATTCAGATTGCTGATCATGTAGAAATTTCATCTCATACCATGATTGGAAAATCCATACGTGAGCCAGGAACGTACACTGGAATTTTTCCATTCAGCGATGCCCGCGCATGGCGCAAAAATGCTGCTCAGATTCGTCATTTGGATGAATTGGTTGAAAGAATAAAAATGCTGGAGCAAGAGATTTTAAAAAAGGAAAATTGATGAGTACAGAGCAAATAATTGCGAATAGGCAAATGGATATTCACCAGGTGTTGGAATATTTGCCGCACCGTTATCCGTTTTTGCTGATAGATCGCGTGTTGTCATATGAGGTGGGCAAGGAAATTACCGCGCTCAAAAATGTGACGATCAACGA
>JAKFXW010000004.1 GCA_021731185.1 Gallionellaceae bacterium | reverse complement strand
GCCCACGCCCACTTCGGAAACCAGCTTCACTGAAATAGAAGCTTTAGGATTGGCATTTTTCAGATCGTGAATCAGTTGTGCCAAATCTTCAATAGAGTAAATATCGTGATGCGGCGGCGGCGAAATCAACCCTACGCCCGGCACCGACAAACGTAGTTGCGCAATGTATTCCGACACTTTGTGACCTGGTAATTGACCGCCCTCACCCGGTTTTGCGCCTTGCGCCATTTTGATTTGAATCTGATCGGCGCTGCTCAAATATTCTGCGGTCACACCAAAGCGACCTGCCGCCACCTGCTTTATTTTTGAACGCAGCGAATCCCCTTCTTTGAAAACCAAATCGCGCTCAATGCGACCCTTGCCGATTATTTCTGACAGCGTGTCGCCCGCTTTTAATTTGCGATAACGCATCGGGTCTTCGCCACCCTCGCCAGTGTTGGATTTGCCGCCTATACGGTTCATCGCAATGGCCAGCGTGGTATGTGCCTCGGTGGAAATAGAACCTAATGACATTGCGCCTGTAACAAAACGTTTAACAATTTCCTTGGCTGATTCAACTTGTTCCAGCGGAATTGATGCGCCTGCCGATTTAATCTCAAACAAACCACGCAAGGTTTTTGCGGACTTGGTTTGATCGTTAATCAGCTTGGCGTATTCTTTATAAGTGCTGGGATTATTGGTGCGGGTCGCGTGTTGCAGTTTGGCGATAGAGTCAGGTGTCCACATGTGCGCTTCACCGCGCACGCGATAAGCATAGATGCCGCCCGTCTCCAGCGCGTTTGATAATATCGGGTCATTGCCAAATGCGGCGTGATGAATACGAATCGCCTCTTCTGCTACTTGCGTCAAGCCTATGCCTTCGATTTGCGTGGGCGTGCCAGTGAAATATTGTGCGACAAAATCTGCATTCAAGCCAATAGCTTCAAAAATTTGCGCGCCGCAATAAGATTGATAAGTAGAGATACCCATCTTGGACATGATCTTAAGCAATCCCTTATTGATGGCTTTGATAAAACGCTTGCACGCATCCTTGCTGGACAAACCCGCAGGCAAATAATCACCCATCTCGGAAATGGTGTCGAACGCTAACCACGGACAAATAGCCTCCGCGCCATATCCGGCGAGCAAGGCAAAGTGATGCGATTCACGTGCTGAGCCAGTGTCCACCACTAAACCTGTACTCGTACGCAAACCCTCACGCACCAAATGATGATGCACACCCGCGCAAGCCAGTAATGCAGGGATGGCAACGCGCTGGCTGGACACACTACGATCCGACAAAATCAGAATGTTGTAGCCTTGAGCTACGGCTTTGTCTGCCGCTGTGCAGAGATTGGTCATCGCGACCTCACATCCCGCCGCACCCTGGTCAGCCGGATAGGTAATATCCAGCACCTGCGATTTGTAACGCCCCTTGGTCAAGGGGTTGATGTTACGCAGCCTGGTCATGTCTTCATTCGATAATATCGGCTGATGCACTTCCAGACGCGGCGAAGGTTTGGTCTCGTCAATACCAAATAAATTAGGCTTGGGGCCGATGAATGAAGTCAATGACATCACGATTTCTTCACGTATCGGATCAATCGGCGGATTGGTTACTTGGGCGAACAGCTGCTTGAAATAACTGTACAGCACGCGATTATGGTCGGACAAAACCGGCAGCGCGGCATCATTGCCCATAGAACCCGTTGCCTCTTCACCCACTGAGGCCATCGGTGCCAGAATAAATTTGAGGTCTTCCTGCGAGTAGGCAAACGCTTGTTGTGTATCCAGTAGAGTCGGTTTGGGTAAACTAGCGCGAAGTTTGGTGGTAACCTTGGCTTCGGGCAAATCGCTCAGGATATAGCGCGACTGCTCTATCCACTGTCGATAGGGCTTGGCGGTTGCCAGCTGCCGCTTGAGCTCGGCATCATCCACGATGCGCCCAGCCTGCAGATCAATAAGAAACATTTTGCCCGGCTGCAAGCGCCATTTCTTTACGATTTTATGTTGTGGAATATTCAGTACGCCCATTTCAGATGCCATTAACACCACATCATCATCTGTCACCAGATAGCGTGCCGGACGCAGGCCATTACGATCCAGCGTTGCGCCTATCATGCGACCATCCGTAAAAGCCACCGCAGCCGGGCCGTCCCACGGCTCCATCAATGAGGCGTGATATTCGTAAAATGCGCGGCGCTCTTCGTCCATTAAAGGATTGCCTGCCCATGCTTCGGGAATCAGCAACATCATGGCGTAGGGCAGCGAATAGCCACCTGCCACCAGTAACTCCAGCGCGTTATCAAAACAGGCGGAATCGGATTGGCCTTCCATAATCAACGGCCATAATTTTTCCAAATCCTCGCCCAACAATTTTGACGACATGGCGGCGTGACGTGCGGTCATCCAATTAACATTACCGCGCACGGTGTTAATTTCACCATTATGCGCGATCATGCGGAAAGGATGCGCTAAGTCCCACGAAGGAAAGGTGTTGGTTGAAAAGCGTTGATGTACCAAGGCCAGCGCGCTGACCATTTTTTCATCTTGTAAATCGAGGTAATAAGTACCCACTTGATCGGCTAGCAACATGCCTTTGTAAACCAGCGTGCGCGAGGAAAATGAGGGTATATAAAAACGCTGAATATCGGGTAATTTTCGCACCGCATGTTCCGCTGTTTTGCGGATCACAAATAGCTTACGCTCAAAGCTGTCTTCATCCGGGCAATTTGCGCCGCGCCCGATAAACACCTGGCGCACCAGTGGCTCTAATGCTTTAACACTTTCGCCTAAAATGCCACTGTCGACGGGTACATCGCGCCAACCCAACACGCTCTGACCTTCTTCCACAATTCTTGCAGCAATGGCTTTTTCACACGCTGCCCGCGCGGCTGCCGCACGCGGCAAAAAAATCATACCCACGCCATATTGCCCCGCTATGGGCAATTTTATGCCCTGCGTTACACAAACATCACGCAAGAATTGATCCGGAATTTGGATCAAAATACCCGCACCATCCCCCGCCAATGGGTCTGCCCCTACCGCCCCGCGATGCGTCAAATTCATTAAAATCTGCAAGCCCTGACGAATCATGTCATGACTTTTGCGGCCCTTAATATGTGCTACAAATCCAACTCCACACGCATCATGCTCATACCGTGGATCATACAAACCTTGCGGCTCAGGTGCGGCCTGCAATGCAGGAAATTCGTACGATGTAGGTATTGGTGTGGGCATTAGGGGGGCGTTCATAAAGTACTGTTCCTCATCAAAATCACTAAACTAAAAATCTACGGCCAAAGGGCGGAAATATTACCTTGTCCCGCGCTAGACAGCAAGCTGAAGCCTCTTCCAATATAAAATGAAGATTGAGCGGCTGGCTGGCAACTGGTAAGAAGGATAAATTCAGGTTGTGGAGTGGTGAGGGATATTGGTATAATTGCGCCCCTGAATTTTAGAATAAGGGTTGTTCATGACGACTGTGCGTGTTAAGGAAAATGAGCCGTTTGAAGTAGCAATGCGCCGCTTCAAGCGTTCAGTAGAAAAAACAGGTTTATTGACGGAGCTACGTGCCCGTGAATTTTATGAGAAACCCACTGCAGAACGTAAGCGCAAGCTGGCAGCAGGGGTTAAGCGGCATTACAAGCGCCTGCTTAATCAGGTATTGCCCCCTAAGCTGTATTAGATTGGGTTGTACTAAGTCCATCACATTACGCCCGAATCTTTTGCGGGCGTTTTTGTTCTGGTAGATTGGCAGCTTGCTGAAAACATAACGAGCGAAGGTAAAGTAAGTGGCCATGAGCTTAAAACAATCCATCACAGAAGACATGAAGACCGCCATGCGCGCCAGAGAAACGGCGCGACTAGGCGCGATTCGCTTGTTGTTGGCCGCTATTAAACAACGCGAAGTGGATGATCGTATCGAGTTGACTGATGCAGATGTTATTTTGATTATCGACAAGATGATTAAGCAGCGCCGTGATTCCATTAGCCAATTTGAAGCTGCAGCCAGGCAGGATCTGGTGGACGTGGAAAAGTTTGAAATCAACGTCTTGCAAACCTATATGCCGCAAGCGATGTCAGAAGACGCGATTGATGCAGCTGTGAATGTAGCTATAGCCAACAGCGGCGCAAAGTCACCACAGGAAATGGGGAAGGTTATTGCCTTACTCAAGCCCGTTTTGGCTGGGCGTGCAGATATGGGAAAAGTTTCGGCTTTGGTTAAAACCAGACTGACTGCGTTAGCATCCCGCTAAAGGGCGTGTGTCACGGCGTTAAACCTCCGATCAGAATATAGGGTTGCGAAGCAACAACTGTTTGAGTCAACTCCGTTTCCTCACCGAAACTTGTCTTGCGCAATATTTCTTAAGCAGTCCCCGACGCAATCTTATAAATTTGGTATTTTGCTTTACACGTTATCTCCTGTGCATTGTTGCATGGGTATAAAGCGAGAGCATAGCCCCACAGGGGGACAATGTGATTCCAAAAAGTTTTATTCAAGACTTACTCAATCGTCTCGACATTGTGGACGTGGTCGGGCGGTATGTGCCGCTAAAAAAAGCGGGTGCTAATTTCTCGGCCTGCTGCCCCTTTCACAACGAAAAATCTCCCTCATTTACCGTCAGTGCCAATAAGCAGTTTTATCACTGCTTCGGTTGTGGCGTGCATGGCACGGCAATCAGCTTTGTTATGGAACATCTCGGTCTTGGGTTTGTCGAGGCAGTGGAAGAGTTAGCGCAAAGCATTGGCCTCGCCGTGCCACACGAAACTTCCTCAGCAGGTGCTATAGAGAACAAGGTCGCGCCGGATTTATATGAGCTGATGCAAACGGCTGCGCGTTACTACCGCGAGCAACTGAAGCAATCTCCCATCGCGATAGATTATCTTAAACGTCGTGGCGTAAACGGCGAAGTGGCAGCACGCTTTGGCATAGGCTATGCACCAGAAGGTTGGCAAAATTTACGCCAAGTATTTTCCGATTATCAGACAGTCAGTTTGTTGGATACAGGCTTGGTGATTGAGCGTGCAGACGACTCAGCCGAGGATGCGGCAGAACAAAGTACAGCGCGGCGCTATGATCGTTTTCGGGATCGCATCATGTTTCCGATTGTCAATCCGCGCGGGCAGGTTATCGGCTTTGGCGGACGTGTGTTGGATAAAGGTACGCCGAAATATTTGAATTCACCCGAGACAGTATTGTTTGAAAAAGGCCGCGAATTATATGGCTTGTATCAAGCACAAAAATCCATACGCGCCAACCGCATGGCGTTAGTAGTCGAAGGTTATATGGATGTGGTGGCGTTGGCGCAACACGGCATTGAATATGCCGTGGCAACGCTGGGCACTGCCACTACACCTTTCCATATACAAAAACTTTTGCGATTAACAGATCGCATCGTATTTTGTTTTGATGGCGATGCTGCAGGACGCAAAGCCGCTTGGCGGGCTTTGGAGAACACGTTGCCGCAATTAGTAGATGGCAAACAATTTGGGTTTTTATTTTTGCCGTCTGAACATGATCCCGATAGCTATGTGCGTGAAAATGGCTCAGTGGCGTTTGATCAATTGTTGCGCGAGGCTATGCCCTTATCTGAGTATTTGCTTAGCGAATTATCTTCGCAAGTGGACATGCGGACGCAAGAGGGGCGCAATGCTTTATTACAACGCGCGCAACCTTTGCTCACCGCGATTACTGCGCCCATCGCAGCATTGCTATTGCGTAAGGAGTTGGCCGATTTAGCGGGCATTACGCAGGCAGAATTAGAAGCACTATATGGTATGAGGTCGATAGACTTGCCCAAGCGTCGCGTGACGCAAAAAATGGCCAGTCCAGCGGCATCTAATTTGCGCGCATTGCTGCGCTGTCTACTATTCCAACCGGATTTGGTTAGTCTGTTGCCTGAGGATGCTACGGCACCAGACTGGTTGCCAGCAGATTGGGAAACCAGTGGCATGGAGACGGAGGCGATCGCGACCTTGATTGTATGGTTAAAAGGTAACCAAGAAAAAGTTAGCACCGCTGCGATCATCCAGCATTTTCAAGACACAGTTTACGCACCGCTACTGGCGAAAGAACAGGCAGAGATTATGCAATGGGGCGATGACTTTAAGGCGGCAGACGAATTTCAAGACGTATTGCAAAGCCTGCGCAAGGCGCAGCGTAAACAGCAATTACAAGCATTGCACGTAAAAATGCACGGGGCGGGGATGGGTGGTTTGAATGAGCAGGATCGCGCATTGTATTTGCAGCTATTGCAGCGTAGCTAAGCGTGCAGTTAGAAGTTCGAAAGTTCGTGTATAATTATGGACTTTTAAGCGGCGCAAACTGCCGTTTTATGGTGCGATGGCATGTATATCATAAAAATCTCGGTACTTACTTTTTTATGCAGTACTGAATTTTTGCACATAGGAAGAGAAGAGTAGTCCTAATCGCACCTATTCAATTCAATTTATTTGATAGCTCAATTTATTTACAGCAAACTATTTATGGGGACCGACCAACATGGCGACTCGGCAACTCAAGAAAAAAACATCAAGTGATAAGCTGGCAGCATTAAGTGCCAAGCAAAATGCCGTCAAACAAAATGTAGCAGATGCGCTATTAATCACACCTGCTGATCCATCGCAGGATGTGGAGGCACGCCGCACCCGGCTGAAGGCATTAATCATTCTAGGCAAGGAGCGTGGCTACCTGACCTATGGTGAGATCAACGATCATCTGCCAGAAATGCTGGAAGCTGAACAGATTGAAGGCGTGGTCAGCATGATTAACGACATGGGCATCACCGTGACGGATGAAGCACCGAATGCTGAAAATCAAATCATGACGGATGCCCCGCCAGTTGTCGCCGACGAAGATGCCGTGGAGGCTGCTGAAGCTGCACTGGCAACAGTTGACTCTGAGTTTGGACGCACCACCGACCCGGTACGTATGTACATGCGCGAAATGGGAACAGTGGGTTTGTTGACTCGTGAAGATGAAATCGTCATCGCCAAGCGTATCGAAGAAGGCCTCAAGCATATGATTCAGGCCATTTCTGCCTGCCCCACTACCATTGCCGAAATTTTAGGCCTTGTGGAAAAAGTTGCGCGGGATGAATTGCGGATAGATGAAGTGGTCGATGGATTTATCGATATCAACGAAGAAGCTGTATTGACTGAAGAGTCTAATCTCGACGTTGAGGAAGAGGCAGAAATAGAAGAAGAAAGTGAGGAGGATGGTGAAGCCATCGCCGCCGCCAACTTGGCGCAACTTAAAATAGATGCGCTGGAACGCTTCACGGTTATTCACGACTTGTTTATTAAAATTGGCAAGGCGTATGAGAAGCATGGCTATCGCAGCACGCAATACAACAAACTGCAAGAACGTATTTCGACTGAGCTGACGCAATTCAGATTCTCCGCCAAACAAGTCGATGCGCTGTGTGACACCATGCGTAAGTTGGTGGAAGAGGTACGTAGTTACGAGCGCAGGATACAAGATCTCTGCGTCACTAAAGCGCGCATGCCACGCACTTATTTTCTCCATACTTTTACGGAAAATGAAGGCAGGCTGGATTGGGTAGCGCGTGAAATTGCAGCTAAAAAACCATACGGCGAAACACTGTTACGCTTTCAAGCAGCCATCGTTGAGCAGCAAAAAAAATTGCTGGATTTGCAATTACGCGTAGGTATTCCCTTGCGTGATCTAAAAGAAATCAACAAGCAAATGACCAACGGCGAGGCCAAGGCGCGTGGTGCCAAGCGCGATATGATCGAAGCCAACCTGCGACTGGTCATCTCCATCGCCAAAAAATATACCAACCGTGGTTTGCAATTTCTCGACCTGATTCAAGAAGGCAATATCGGCCTGATGAAAGCCGTCGATAAATTCGAATACCGTCGCGGATACAAATTTTCTACTTACGCAACATGGTGGATACGCCAGGCAATTACACGCTCCATCGCCGATCAAGCACGCACGATTCGTATTCCGGTACACATGATTGAAACCATCAACAAAATGAATCGCATATCGCGCCAAATACTGCAAGAAACTGGCTTTGAGGCTGATGCCGCAATTTTGTCCGCCAAGATGGAAATGCCCGAAGATAAAGTGCGCAAGATATTAAAAATTGCCAAGGAACCGATTTCCATGGAAACTCCCGTGGGTGATGATGATGATTCGCATTTAGGTGACTTCATTGAAGACTCGCATACCATCGTGCCTATTGAAGCAGCGGTGTATGACAGCCTGCGTAATGTGACCAAGGACATTCTGGATTCACTCACCCCGCGCGAGGCCAAGGTTCTGCGAATGCGCTTTGGCATCGAAATGAATACCGACCATACCCTGGAAGAAGTGGGCAAACAATTTGACGTTACACGCGAGCGTATACGTCAAATTGAAGCTAAAGCCCTACGCAAATTGCGTCATCCATCTCGTTCAGAAAAGCTGAAGAGCTTCCTCGATGGAGAAAGCTAAAGGGTATCAAAAAGTTTGGGTCGTTAGCTCAGTTGGTTAGAGCAGAGGACTCATAATCCTTTGGTCCGCGGTTCAAGTCCGCGACGACCCACCACATAGAATAAGGCTTGTAGTGATGCGTTTTTTTATTTTTTGGCAGTTTCTCACCATGTAGGCGCAGTGTAGAAAGTGCTTGGCTGTGCGGTATCACCTCACAAAAGGAAAGCGCATACGAACAGCACGGGAATTTCCCCATTACTCATACACCAGCGAATAAAGCGCGTTACCGTGGCACGTTTTGTTTCAGCGGTAATAAATGCGCCTTCATCTGCGTAAATTAAAAAACAGTTAGGCTCATGTCCTCGCAGGGCTTGGCTTTTCAATTTGCCGAGAATACGGGGTAGTCTACAAATCTAAAGTTCAGTCCTCTGGCAGCACACTGTGGAGCAAAGGGAAGCACTGATTTAATTTCGCCCTCCTCAGCCGCATCAGATAAAATTTGCCCATTGCTAATCCATTCCCTCCCATTTAAAGATGCAAACAAGTTTTTCCGAATTGGAATACATCACCAACAAGAAGCAAACACATTGTCCCCTTGTGGGACGACGTAATCGGCTTCTGGCTCAAATCGAAGCGGTCACTTCATGGGGCGTGCTGACAGCAGTCATTACATCGCACTATCCGAGCAGCGACGGATGCGTGGTCGCCCCCCTGTTATATTGGAACATGCTGCTATGACACAATGTGAGCTATGCCACGCACAAGGTGAAGTTGTGCTTTGGCAAAATGAAAATTGCCGCGTGATATCGGTGGTGGATAATGACTACCCCGGATTTTGTCGGGTGGTCTGGCAGCAGCACGTAAAAGAAATGACTGATTTAAAAACAGATGAGCAACAAAAAATAATGTATGTAGTTTTTGCTGTTGAGCAAGCTATACGAGAAGTTATGCAACCAGATAAAATAAATCTCGCTAGTCTGGGCAATGTGACGCCGCATTTACATTGGCATGTTATACCGCGTTATACCGATGATAGGCATTTTCCTAATTCCGTGTGGGGCAAGCCTCAACGCAAGTTGGCGCGCCTTGCTTTTGCGGAACGTACTCCCGCAGATTGGCAAACACGTTTGAGTATGCGCATTCAGCAAATATTAAATTGATATGTTAAAGCTTGCACTCGAACCTCTAGACAATCAAGCCAATCCTGCCTTTAAGGATGCAGTCAGCTGCGCGCGCTGGCTTAGTCAATTTAATTTCAGTTAACGGATGTAACCTGGACACATGCCACGCTTTTAACTCAGCTATATCAACTTAATCGTATGCCGTTACCCAGCGGTGTTCGCTGGGAAATTCTAGAAAAATTAAGCGATACGATATTTTTAGTGCAGGCCGATTACAGCAAAAAATTACCGTTACTTGAGAAAGAATTCACCACTTTAATTTCCAGTGTTATGTTGTGGCAACAAATGTCCGTCGGCTACCAACGATGTTTGCAGGCGCAATTGGATGGAGCCCCACAAGGGGACAATGAAAAACAGCTTAACGTAGTTGAGGTTTGTGAGCGTTGTTTGCGTTATAGCCAACTACAAATTTTTGAATATTTGCAAGCATGTTACGAAGTGGATGCAGTGTTGTGGCAGCAACTTCATGCCTTGTACTATTTTACCGAAGAGCTAGGAATTCAGGCGCAAGAAATTCGTGATGACCACAGCTTGCACTTGATAGTGTGTTCTGTATAAAATTTTGCGATCTCGATTCACCGAAGCTCCCCTTGCCAAGCAAAGCGATGTGAAAAAAATCCTTGAAGTAAAGAGCTTCCAACGCACCAACAGCAACTACAACTTTTTTCACTATCACTCCAGAGCGGGATAGCTACGAGGCCAAGCTCATTGCGCAAGGAGCGGCTGGCGGACTGACCGCTTGATCAAGCGGTCTTTGTACTTGCCGTAAGGCATCTCGCGGTTAACCAGCAACTGCAAGTGTTCGTGGCTCATCCAGATAGACCGATTTTATTGATTCGTTCGTTTGCGATTAAGAAAACAATTCGAGCCTGGCATTTTTATTCAGCCTGGCACCTTTATTTATTAAATTCCTTGGTCAATTGTTGGAGCTACCCCGCCTTAGAACTTCTCGCTCTTGAAAACAATTTCATTTAAGTCGGAGAAGAACGAAATGGTTCTCCCCCGTTTTCACGGATACTCAGTTAAGAGCAGGTTGATGGATATTACCACTGTTTAATTGCCGCTTCTTTCTCTGGTTATAAAACCGTTCGATGTAATCAAATATGTCGGATCTGGCTT
>JAKFXW010000174.1 GCA_021731185.1 Gallionellaceae bacterium | reverse complement strand
GCGCCTATCGGGTTGGCCGAGCGCTTGCAATAATTCTGCAATTCATAAAAATTGTCATAGGTTTTTTTGATGACATCCTGCGCAAAAGCGTCCAGTAAATCATGAAAAAATTGCAGGGGTAAATGATGTTGATGCACGATTTCAGCCAGATCACGAAACAATGGCGTGCGTGGCGTTTTATCGGTAGCGATGGCGTTGAGTTCTGCTCTGAAATCGGAAATATGCGCCAAGCGTTGCGTGTCAGTGAGTGTGCCTTCATCGGCAAAGTCATCTGCTTGGCGTGCAAAATTGTAAATAACTTCTACGGCGTGGCGTAGATGCCGTGGCAGTAAAATTGACGCAACGGGAAAATTTTCGTAGTGATCAACGGCCATTGGGACTATGTAATATCTGCTGATTTAAAAATTTGACTACTGCATATCATGCAGGTGCAGCATGAATACAAATTCATCCCCCGCGCTGACTTCCAGCCAAGTAAAGGGCAGGGCAGGGTAGGCGGCTTCCAACGCACTTTTGTTGTGGCCTATTTCTACAATCAAAATGCCATGCGGTTTGAGATGTGCGGCGGCGTGTTGCAAAATTGCACGTGTTGCGTCCAGACCATCCTCGCCGCTGCCTAATGCCAGTGCGGGTTCGTGGCGATACTCTTCGGGAAGTGCCGCTATGGATGGGGCATCCACATACGGCGGGTTGCTGATTATCAGATCATATTTTTTGTTGGCCAATGCGGAAAATAAGTCAGATTGAATTAAGTTCACACGCGCATCTAAATGGTAGTTGCCAACATTGCGTTGCGCGACTTGTAATGCGTCCACTGACAGATCGACTGCATCAACTTGCGCATTAGAAAAAGCGTGTGCGGCAACAATAGCCAAACAGCCGCTGCCAGTACACATATCTAATACATCGGTCACACTGGCTGGTTCCTCTATCCACGGTCGTACGCTGTCGCGCAGTAATTCGGCGATGTAGGAGCGCGGAATAATGACCCGCTCATCCACGTAAAAATTAAAGTCCCCCAGCCATGCTTCATTGGTTAAATAAGCAGCAGGCACTTTTTTTTCTACACGCTTTTTTAAGATTGCCAGCAGCACATTTTTTTCGTGCAGTGTGAGGCGTGCATCTAAAAATGGAGTCAGCGTATCCAGTGGCAAATGTAAGGTGTGCAAGATTAAATACGCGGCCTCGTCATAGGCATTGGCTGAGCCATGACCAAATGTTAATTGCGCTTCATTGAATGCGCTCACGGCATAACGCAGCCAGTCACGTAATGTGTGCAACTCGCCGGTGTTGTGCCAATGATGTTGAACGCTCATGTTTTGTTTGTTAAAAGATTGACCATGGTGGCGTAATAAATTTCTGACAACGTATCTAGATCAGCCACAGCCACGCATTCGTTGAGTTTATGTATGGTGGCATTGAGCGGGCCAAACTCGACCACTTGCGGACAAATATCGGCAATGAAGCGGCCATCTGAAGTGCCGCCAGTGGTGGAAAGTTCGGTTGTTATCCCGGTGATTTTCCAGATGGCTGCGCTGATTGCGTCCACCAATTTTCCGCGTGGCGTGAGGTAAGGTTTGCCGGATAGCACCCAAACTAAATCATAGCTCAGGCCGTGTTTGTCGAGTATCGCGTGCGTTTTATCTTTTAATGCCTGCACGGTGCTGGCGGTGGAGAAGCGAAAATTAAATTCAATCTCCACTGTGCCCGGCACCACATTGGTCGCGCCCGTGCCACCATGAATATTTGAAATTTGCCATGAAGTTGCTGGAAAATATTCATTTCCTTTATCCCATTCTACCGCCGCTAATTCAGCAATGGCAGGTGAGGCGAGGTGGATAGGATTTTTGACCAGATGCGGATAGGCAATATGTCCTTGTACGCCCTTAACCGTCAATGTGCCGGAGAGAGAGCCGCGACGCCCGTTTTTAATAGTGTCGCCAATTTTAGCTACGGAGGTGGGTTCACCCACGATGCAATAATCCATTTTTTCTCCCCGAGCTTGTAAGGCTTGTACCACGCGCACTGTGCCGTCTACTGCCACACCCTCCTCATCCGAGGTGAGCAGCAGGGCGATAGAGCCAGTGTGCTGGGGATGTGCCGCTACAAATTTTTCAATCGAGGTGACAAACGCTGCCAACGAACCTTTCATGTCAGCAGCCCCTCGGCCATATAGCAGACCATCGCGAATAGTCGGGGTAAATGGATCGCTGTGCCACTTTTCTACCGGGCCAGTCGGCACGACATCGGTGTGACCGGCAAAGCATAGCAATGGGCCGCTCTCGCCGCGCCGCGCCCATAAATTATCGACATTGCCGTGGCGCATCATTTCAATTTTGAAGTCGATTGCTGCCAGGCGTGCACTGATAAGTGGCAGGCAGCCTTCATCCAGCGGAGTGAGTGAGCGGTAGGCAATTAATTGTTGGGTGAGTGTGAGGGTGTTTGACATGGTTAGCTGGTATGTAAAGTGCCAAAAAATATTCAGGAGTGGTTACAGGGTTGCGCGGGCTTGCAATACAAAACACCGCAAGGGTGGCTGGTAAATTTATTTAAGATCGGCTACATCAATGTTAAGTGTGATGTCGCCGAAATCAGCAGCGGTCTGTAAGGGCTGCGGTGTTGCAGGAGTCGCATTAGGATCATAAGCTTTCGTTTTTGAAGTTTGTGAATAATCAACCAATGAGGAGAAATTGCTAGGAGAATCGGAGTGCAGCATCGCTTCTTCCTTGGTAATTTCCCCATTTTTGTATAGGTGATATAACGCTTGCTCAAAAGTCTGTGAGCCAGGAGAGACACTCTTTTCGATGGCCTCACGGATTTTTTCAATCTCGTCATTTTTAATCAGATCAGAAATCAGCGTCGTGTTGAGCAAAATTTCCACGGCGGGCACTTGTTTGCCTTGTATATTGCGCACCAGACGTTGTGAGATAACTGCGCGTAAGCACAGCGATAAATCTGCCAGCACGGCTTTACGCGCATCATGCGAAAAGAAATTTACGATACGATTCAGCGCATGGTAGCTATTATTTGCGTGCAGGGTTGACAGGCAAAGGTGTCCGGCTTGAGCAAAGATCAGTGCTTGCTGCAAAGTATCGCGGCTGCGAATTTCCCCGATCATCAATACATCCGGTGCTTCACGCATGGCGCTGACTAGCGCGTTGCCATAGGACAATGTGTCCGTGCCGATTTCACGTTGATTGACGATGGATTTATTATGCGTGAACAAATATTCAACCGGGTCTTCGATAGTTAGAATGTGGCCAGTGCTGGTGTTGTTGCGATATTGAAGCATCGCCGCCAGACTGCTGGATTTCCCGGAGCCAGTTGCACCCACCACCAAAATCAGGCCGCGCTTTTCCATGATGAGTTGCTTCAATATTCCAGGCAAGCGCAGGTCTTCAATGCTCGCAATATTATTGCGTATGTGGCGCAAAACAATCGCTAAGCTGTTGCGCTGGCGAAATATGTTAACGCGATAATTTCCTCCTATGGCAGGGTCGCGAAAGGGAAAATTCAGCTCCAACGTTTCCTCTAAAATTTTAGCTTGGCCGGGGGTCATTAATTCATAGGCGATACGTTCCACAGTCGCGACATCTATTCTCTGCGCGTTAACTGGCATGGTAACGCCATTAACTTTGATGTTGATTGGCGCGCCTGCTGAAATAAAAATATCGGAAGCAAGCTTTTCAACGGCTAGTTTCAACAGTGGTGTGATAAGCATGGTTTGATTCTCCGCAGATTACCAATCTAAAAGGTCAGGTTGGGTTTCTTAATTTAAATTTCAGATGAAAAAAATTCAAAAATCGATTAAACCAGATTAACTAAAATTAAATGCCGCGCAGCAATTCATTAATACCCACTTTTGCACGGGTCTTGGCATCGACCTTTTTTACGATCACAGCACAATACAAACTATAACTACCATCTTTTGATGGCAGATTGCCCGATACCACGACCGACCCAGCAGGTACGCGACCATAATGTACCTCGCCCGTTTCGCGGTCATAAATTTTTGTGCTTTGCCCGATGTATACACCCATGGAAATCACTGCGCCTTCTTCGACGATCACGCCTTCCACAATTTCCGAGCGCGCACCGATGAAACAATTATCTTCAATGATCGTCGGATTGGCTTGCACGGGCTCTAGCACGCCGCCGATACCCACTCCGCCACTGAGGTGTACATTCTTGCCGATCTGCGCGCATGATCCTACAGTAGCCCAAGTATCCACCATTGTTCCGGTATCAACGTATGCGCCGATATTGACATAGGATGGCATCAGCACCACATTGGATGCGATGAAAGCACCGCGCCGAGCAGCCGCAGGCGGTACAACACGGAAGCCACCTTCACGAAAATCGCGCGAGTTGTAATCGGCAAACTTGGAGGGAACTTTATCGTAATAATTTGTGAACCCCCCCTTGATAAAGGTATTGTCTTCAATGCGGAAAGATAGCAATACTGCTTTTTTCAACCACTGGTGTGTGATCCATTGCCCGGCGATTTTTTCGGCGACACGCAACGTGCCGTTGTCCAACTGTGCGATGACAGTTTGGATGGCATCCTTTAATTTTGCATCGACATTACGCGGGTTAATATCGGCGCGGTGTTCAAAGGCAGCTTCAATAATTTGTTGCGCTTGTTCCATGTTTTATTTCCAGTTAATTGATAATAATTAAAGTTTTTTAGAAAAGCACTGATTAAATCAGCGAGCGGGAAGAAGTGCAAGGCGCATGGCACGCAGGAACCGGAGTGTATGCGGTATACATGAGGATTCCGAGTGCCGTGCTGACAATTCCGCATACGGTTTGCCGGATAGCGGATTGCGTGCCTTTGGTGCAACGTAGCAATTTGCCCGCGTAGTCATTTAATCAGCGTTTTCTTAGTAAATTCTGCAATACGCTGTGCTGCATCGGTACTTTCAGACAATGATGGAACCAGCGCAATGCGGACAAAATTCTTACCCGGATTTTCACCACGCACTTCACGCGCTAAATAGCTGCCCGGTAAAACGGTGACATTATAGTCGCGATATAACTGTTGCGCGAAGGTGGTGTCGGAAATGGGTACGCTCTGCCACAAATAAAATCCGGCTTCCGGCAGTCGGACGCGCAACACATTATTTAAAATTTTCGGCACTTGTATAAATTTTTCTGCGTACAGTTTGCGATTTTCTTCGACGTGCGCCTCATCCTGCCAAGCTGCGATGCTGGCGGCCTGCACCGCTGGGTTCATGGCACAGCCGTGATAAGTGCGATATAGCATAAATTTTTGCAGCACGTTGGCATCCCCCGCCACAAAGCCGGATCGCATACCCGGCACATTCGAGCGTTTGGATAAACTGGAGAACATCACCAGATTTCTATAATCCGTGCGCCCCAGTATATGTGCGGCCTCCAGTGCGCCCAGCGGCGGCGTTTCAAAATATATCTCGGAATAACATTCGTCTGCGGCGATGATAAATCCATAGCGGTCTGACAGTTCAAACAGCGTCTTCCACTCGAATAATGTCATTACATGGCCGTTGGGATTGCCCGGTGAGCAGACGTAAATCAGTTGGGTGCGCTGCCATATTTCTGGTGGCAGTTGCTCGTAATTCAGCACATGATCTGGGGCGGTGGTGTTGATGAAATAAGGCGTTGCGCCAGCCAGCAGTGCCGCGCCTTCATAAATCTGATAAAACGGATTAGGGCAGACCACTACGGGGTCGCCATTTTTTGTATTTGGACAACTGCGATCAATCACCGCCTGAGCAAAAGCAAACAGTGCTTCACGGCTACCGTTTACAGGAATAACCTCGGTCTTTGCATTCAATATGGGCAGTTCATAGCGTTGGCTAATCCATTGCGCGATGCACTGTCGCAGGGCATCGCTACCCGCTGTTGTGGGATAATTTGCCAGCCCTGTCATATTCGCGCACAAAGCATCAATGATGAGCGGTGGCGTGGCATGTTTGGGTTCGCCTATCGAAAGATTGATCGGCTGGTAAGCGGCATTGGGTGTAACCTCGCCGAACAAAGTAGCCAGTTTTTGAAAAGGGTAGGGTTGCAGGCGATCAAGATCAGGATTCATATTTATCTGGTTTATTCATCTGGTTGGGGATTTATATTTGCGATTATTTTTTCGCAGATTATTTTCGCCCGGTCAATTTATGTGGGCATAGTTATTCGGTAGCGGATTATAAAGGTGTACCTCGTGGCATCAAAACAGAAAATTTTAGCAATATGTGGATTGATAACTGGCTCGCTGGTGTGGGGGCTGGTGTGGTATCCCTATCGCGTATTAAATGAGGCGGGCGTTTCCGGCGTACTGTCTGCATTTTTAAGCTACACCTTCGCCTTGTTGATGGGTTTATTTTTTACCGGCTCAGTATGGCGAGAGTTGCGTGGAGCGGGCTGGTGGGGCATTGCGCTAATGGTTAGCGCAGGCGGCGCAAACGTGGGTTACGTGCTGGCCGTGCTGAATGGCGAAGTGATGCGCGTGTTATTGCTATTTTATCTGGCACCTTTATGGACAGTCTTTTTATCGCGCTGGATGTTGGGTGAAAAGTTAAATTTTTATGGTTATGCTGTTATCGCGCTTTCTTTAACGGGTGCATTCACCATGTTATGGAGTGGGGAGCGCGGTTTACCCTTGCCACAAAATTATGCTGAATGGATGGGGCTGGCAGCGGGGATGTGCTTTGCTTGGCTAAATGTCACGGTACGCCGCACGCAACATTTAAGCGTCAACTTCAAAGCAGCCAGTGTGTGGCTGGGCACGGTTTTATTGACTGCGCCAGTGTTGCTATATATGGGCGGAATTGCCACGCAATTGCAAAGCATGAGTATCGAGACTTGGCTGTTACTGGCACTGATCGGTATTGTGATGGGTGCAACCAGTTTTATTGTGCAATATGGCGTGAGCCATTTGCCTGCCAATCAAGCGATTATTCTGCTGCTTTCCGAATTGGTTTTCGCGGCCATTGCTGCGTATTTTCTGGCAGGTGAAGAGATGAGTGCGCGTGAGTGGGTGGGTGCTGTGCTTATTATTTCTGCCAGCCTGCTGTCGGGCAAGGTGTATACCGAGCCGCGCAGTTAATAGAGCGCCTTTCATTCCACTTAATGAGCATCTCCTAATTATTCGCAGCGGTGAGGCTGTCAACCCAGTACTGTTGATCCTGCTGCAGCAATTTGACCATCCTGCGCTGAGCGTACGCCACTGATTCCCAGCCCGCCGATGATTTGATTGTCACGTATGAGAGGAACACCCCCTTCGGCAGGCAGCACGCCAGGCAGGACAAGATGATTCAGGCGACCCCCAGCAACGGCTTCCTCCGTTGCTTTGGTCGGGCGTTTAAATGCGACAGCCGCACGTGCTTTTTGCAGGGCAATTTCGACACTGCCAAATTGGGTGTCGTGGCTGCGCTGAAAATACAGCAGGTGACCGCCATCATCGACTACCGCGATGACTACGCGCCACTCGTTGCGGAGTGCTTCAGCCTGCGCAGCAGCAGCAACACGCTGAGCATCTTGGAGGGTGAGGATAGGTTTACTGAGTGTCGTCATGATGAGCCTTTAATGAATAATCTGGCGATGGATTCAATCAGTGCTTCCTTAAGTCAGTGCGTTAAAAATCCGTTGGCGAATGGCATCAACACTGCCGATGCCAGACACGTTAATGCAGCGCGGCGCATGCGCAGTGCCACTCTTTTCCCATGTGGAATAATATTCGACCAGCGGCTTGGTTTGTTCATGATAAACCGTCAGCCGTTTTTTAACCGTGTCGGCATGGTCGTCCGGGCGCTGCACTAAATCTTCACCGCTCACATCATCTTTGCCTGCCACTTTGGGCGGGTTAAATTTTATATGGTAGGTGCGCCCGGAGGCAGGATGCACGCGGCGGCCATCCATACGTTGAATGATGTCGCTGTCTGGCACTTCGATTTCAATTACATAATCAATGGCAATTTCCGCATCACGCATGGCTTGAGCCTGGGCGATGGTGCGCGGAAATCCATCAAACAAAAATCCCTGCGCGCAGTCTGCATCTTTAATGCGCTCTTTAACCAGATTGATGATGATGTCATCCGATACCAGCCCGCCAGCATCCATGATTTTTTTGGCGGCTACGCCGAGCGGCGTGCCAGCTTTTACAGCAGCGCGCAACATATCGCCGGTAGAAATTTGCGGGATGTTAAATTTTTCTTTAATGAAGCTAGCCTGTGTGCCTTTGCCAGCACCGGGTGCGCCGAGGAGGATGAGTCGCATAATTTTTTCCTGATAGACGTTGCGTAGATTAAATTTTTTGAAAGTGTTCGCGTGCGACTTGTAAATCCTGTTCCGTATCGACCCCGCTGGGCGGAGCATCATCGGTAATGGTTACGCCAATTTTATAGCCATGCCATAGTGCGCGTAATTGTTCCAGTGCTTCTGTTTGTTCAATAGCGGCAGGCGGCAGTTGGCCAAAGTCGCGCAAAAAACTGGCGCGGTAAGCATAGATGCCAATATGGCGTAGTACATTGTCCCCTTGTGGGGCAGAGTGTGTAGCAGTTTTAGCATCGCGTGCAAAGGGAATCGCGGCACGGCTGAAATACAAAGCGTTGTAATGTTTGTCCAGCACCACTTTCACCACATTGGGATTATTAATAACGGTGTCGTCATGTATCGGATGACAGGCGGTCGCGATGGCGCAATCTGGATGATCGTGCAGATGTTGTGCCACCGCACGAATCAACGCGGGCGGAATAAACGGCTCATCACCTTGCACGTTGACTACGATGGTATCGTCTGGCCATTTAAATCGTGCGGCGACTTCGGCAATGCGATCTGTGCCGCTGACGTGCTCTGCATTAGTCATGCAGGCTTGGTAACCGTGAGTTTGCGCTGCCGTCATGATGCTGGGATGATCGGTAGCAATCCAGATTTGCTGCGCGCCACTTTTGTTGGCCTGCTCGGCAACCCTTATCACCATGGGTTTCCCCGCTATGGGCAACAGTGCTTTGCCGGGTAAACGAGTGGAGGCAAGCCGTGCCGGAATGACTACATAAAAATTAAGATTCAATTTGTGTTCGCGCTTGACCTTGTTTATAGGCCATTCATTTAGGGAGCTTTTCAACTTCTTCAGCTGTCATCTGGCGCGCTTCATCCACTAGCATAACCGGGATGTCGTCTTTAATTGCGAAGGCCAGACGATCCGCTCGACAGATTAATTCCTGCTCAGCTTTGCGATAAGTCAGCGGGGATTTGCATAGCGGGCACACTAGAATTTCAAGTAATTTGGCATCCATGTCGGGTTATCCTTTTTGAATGGGACATTGTCCCCTTGTGGGACGAGTTTTTTCTGCAGAACCTTTTTCTGTAGAAAAACTATTTCTGGATAAATTATTTCCAGATAAATTTTCTGGAGAGAGCTTATCCAGAATAAATTTGATAAATGTCGGCGGCAAATGGGCATTCACCCGCAGCACCCAATATTTCTCATCGGCGAACGTGGCACATTTTACCGCATCTTTTTCGGTCATGAAGATCGCTTCCGCGCCCCTAAAATTAAGATCATCGGCAACAAATGGATGATGGTCAGGATAGGGATGGGTGCGTGTTCTCAGACCCAGTTCACGCAAATAATCGAAGAAGCGTTCTGGGGAGGCAATCCCCGCCACGGCGTGATTATCGGTATCGCGAAAATCAGCAGTCTTGGCTGTGATTTGCGGGTTGAGCAGATTATAAAAAGTGTCGCCTTGCAATTTCATGCTGTACGCATCGGCGGCCTCGCCACCACCATGCAACACCACTGCATCCACGCTATCCAAACGTGAGGGCGGCTCGCGCAATGGCCCAGCAGGGAGCAACATGCCGTTACCAAATTTTCGAACACCATCAATCACCATCACTTCCACATCGCGCTGCAATTGATAATGTTGCAGGCCATCGTCGCTCAAAATCACATCACATTCAGGGTGTGCTTGCAGCAAGGCTTGACCTGCCGCCGCACGATCACGCCCTATCCACACTGGGCAAATTTTGCGTTGGGCTATCAGTGCGGGTTCATCTCCTACCGCAGCAGGATCGCTGTCTGTGTTGACCGCTTGAGGCGTGGCATTCGAGCCACCATAACCGCGACTGATAATGCCGGGATGCCAGCCATGTTTGATAAGCTGCTGTGCCAGCCACAAAGTAAGCGGTGTTTTGCCTGTGCCGCCAACCGTGATATTGCCGATAATAATAACGGGCACGGGCAGCTTGGTACTTTTCAAAATCCCGCTACGATAGAAAAGCCTGCGTGAGACGGTAATGATGCGAAAGACAAAGCTGAAAGTGCCGAGAAAAATATGAATGGGAGACAACTCATACCATTGTTTTTCGAGCCAGAGACTGAAGGATTTGTACATTGGGATAGATTTATTTGCGACTCGTAGTAAATGTAATGCTGTTAAAACCAGCCTGACGTGCAGCTTCCATAATATTAATCACAGCCTGATGCGGTGTTTTGGCATCGGCGTTGATAATGATCATTGGATCTTTTTGATCGCCTGCGGCACGACGCAGTGCCTGAGAAAATTTCCCCACGCCACCAAAAACAACCCCAGCATCATTGATTGCATAGTGTTCAATCGCATCAACTGAAACATTAATTTTAACGGGTGGAGCAGCGGATTGTTCACCGCTGGCCTGCGGTAAGTTTATTTTCAGTGCGGAAAATTTTTCGTAGGTAGTGGTTACCATCAGAAAAATAATAATGACCAAAAGTACATCAATCATCGGAATTAGATTAATTTCAGGCTCTTCGCGGTCACGGCCTCGTTGAAAATTCATAATTTTAACCCAAGGAACCTCTGATTAAGTCCCGCATGACCGCACACTCGGTTTTGCGGGATGGGATGCAAGGCGTGCGAGGAAGCGAATGGTTGATCCCCTTCG